>CBIHLT010000035.1:0-29462 GCA_966210615.1 uncultured Massilia sp. | reverse complement strand
ACGCCAGTCCTTCGTGCTTCATCGCTTCCTGCGCCGCCGGCAGGGCCGCCACGCGCGCATGGTAGGCCTGCAGGGTCGGCCAGTCGTTCATCGTGAACTTGGCGAAGCCGATCCAGTTCAGGATCGCGAACAGGTAGGCGTCGGCCACGGTGAACTGCTCGCCCATCAGGTAGCGCGTGCCGTCGACCTTGCCCGCCAGGTAGGTCAGCGGAGCGGCCAGGCTGCGCCAGGCGGCTTCGCGGATCTCGTCGGTACAGCCCGGCGAGAACATCGGCGAAAAACGCTTGTGCACCTCGGTCGAGAGGTAGCTCAGCCACTCCATCAGCTGGTAGCGCGCGAAACTGCCCGGAGCGGGCGCAAGGCCGCTCTCCGGCGCCTGGTCGGCGATGTATTGCAGCACGGCGGCATTCTCGGTCAGCAGCTTGCCGTCGTCCAGTTCCAGGGCCGGCAACTGCCCCTTGGGATTGATGGTGCGGTAATCGACGCCATCCTTGGTCAGCTTGGTGCGCAGGCTGACGCGCTCGGCGGTGAACGGCAGGCCCAGCTGCAGCAGGACCAGGTGCGGCGCGAGCGAACAGGCACCCGGGGCGAAATACAGTTTCATACGTCTCCTATGCATATCGGTTCGGCCGGAACCGATCCGGCCGGTGGTAAAGAGTACAACATTTCCGCCGCGTTAAGTCTGTCGGCCTGGCTGCCGGTGAGCTGGCTCATCTTGCTGCAAGAACACGACAGTCTTTGCGATGTTCGGCCGACAGCGCAGTTCCGGGTGGTAAGATCGATCAGGTATTAATGGAAAGAAAGCGCAGGAAACAATGAGCGAGGCTTATCACCTGGTCGCCCTGGGCCAGGCGGCACCGGGCATGGTGCTGTCGCATGAATTGCTCGACCTGAATGGCCTGGTGCTGCTGGCCAAGGGCGCGGTCCTGAGCGAAGCGACCATCGCCTCGCTCGCGCGGCACGGCATCGAAGCGGTGCCGGTGGCGCGCGCCGAAGCGGCGCCCGAGGCCGATCCGGAAGCGGTCCAGTCCAGGCTCGACCACGTATTCCGCAACAACGACCGCGACAACCACGACGACTGGGCCACCGGCCTGCTGCGCCGCTACGTCGAGGATTACCGCCTGCAGCGCGGAGTGACGCCATGATGCTGGACGCAGCGGACCTGGCCGGTGGCCTGGAAGACCTTCCCTCGCTGCCCGCCGTGGTGATGGAACTGCTCGGCGCCATCGAGCAGGAAGACATCGACATCGCGCTGCTGGCCAGGAAAGTGGCACTGGACCAGGCCCTGACGGCGAAAACCCTGCGCCTGGCCAACTCCTCGAGCTTCGGCCTGCAAGTCAAGGTCACCACGATCCAGCAGGCGATGACCTTCCTGGGCTTCCAGACCACGCGCAAGCTGATCACGGCGGCGGCCATGACCGGCTGCTTCCCGACAGGGCGCTGCCCCGGCTTCAACGACAAGGCCTTCTGGCGCCATTCGGTGGCGACCGCCGCCTGCGCCCGGGTGCTGGCGCGGCGCGTGCGCTTCAACCAGGACTATGCCTTCACCGCCGGCCTGCTGCACGACATCGGGCGCCTGGTGCTGGTGACCCGCTACCCGGAGCACTACCAGGCGGTGCTGGCGCGCCGCGGCCGGGACGGCGGCGAACTGCTGGCGCTCGAACGCGCGGTGATGGGCATCGACCATGTCGCCGCCGGAGTGGCCCTGGCGGAGCACTGGAATTTCTCGGACACGATGCGCCAGGCCATCGAATGGCACCACGAGCCCGAACAGCCGGGCGCCGGCTTCCTGGCCACCATCGTGCACGTGGCCAACGCCGTGGCGCACGCGCTCGACCTGGCGGGCGAGCCGGACGAACTGGCGCCGGCCGTGTCCAGCGTGGCATGGACGGCCCTGGGCTTGTCGGAAGAAGCGTGGCTGCACGTGTTCCACGAAACGGAACTGCAGTTCGAAGAAATGGCCGCGATCCTGATGGCCTGAAGCCTCAGGGCGGGCGCAAGGCGGAATGGAAAACGGTGGGGCGAAAAACGCTGCGGCGCCGCCCGGTCAGGCAGCGGCGCCGCAAGCTTGCGACACCGAAGGCATGACAGTCGCGGCTGTCATGCCCCCGGCATCAGTGCGCATAGTTGCCGGTCGACGAGGTGCCGCTGCCTGACGACGTCGCTTCGTTGGTCTGCTGGCCCTGCTGTTGCTGGCCTTGCTGTTGCTGTGCTGCGGCGGCTGCGGCGGCCTGGGCTGCCTTCTCTTCTGGCTTCGGACGGCCTTGTGCGTCGGACAGGCGATACTTGGTGCGGCGGTCGCCCATCAGGTCGCGCAGGTCGCGGATGCTCATACCGGTGACTTCGTGCATGCGGATCAGGAGCGAGGCGCCGACCGGCAGGCGGTGGTGGCGGATCTTGCTGATGACCGGAGGCGCAACTTCGAGCATGCGCGACAGCGCGGCGTCATTCTTCAGCTGCATTTTCCCGAGCAGGATGTCCAGCAGGTGGTTCGGGTTATAACTTTCCTGCGAAGACAGAGCATGATGCTGTTGTGCCATGATGTATACCTCACGAGTTTGGTTAAAATAGTTCCCTTGCGAACTTTTGTTAAAGACTATCTTTCGTCAACATAAGTTCCCGGAACCGTTTCAGGGATTACACAGCGCAAGTCTGAAAATCCCCTTAAGGAAAACCCTTTGAAACGACCCGGAGTGCATGCGCTCCCGCGTCTTGCTCCCCGCATGCGTACTTGTCTTTCAAACAAATTATCAGTCTTACACGCCGATCGATACCGAACCGCCGCATGTGATTCATTGTCAGAAATCAAGCTATCGTGCGGAAAGCTTGTCACATGATCATTTCAGCACATGGGGACAATGTGTGGCGCACGCAAGAGATTTCCTTCACATATTTTGTAAATGAGAACTCGCCCGGAAGCCATTGATTTACAAAAAGAAATATCCCGAAACAAATTTTACTCGCTGCATGCAAACGCACTTTGTTCGGCAGCCAACATTTAACAATCTGAGCAGCTTTGCAATAACTTTAGGTTAAGAAACAAATCATTCCTAGCGGCATAAATGAGCGGGTGCGCACGCGCCGCGTTCCGGGGCTTCAGGCGTTATAAGGTAAACTGGGGCCACGGGTTGCCAAAGCAGCAGCTCTCCTTTCACGACAGCATTCCATGCAGAAAAAAGTATTTATCAAGACCTTCGGTTGCCAGATGAACGAGTACGACTCGGACAAGATGGTGGATGTGCTCGGCTCGTCCGAAGGCCTCGTGCGCACGGACACGCCCGAGGACGCCGACGTGATCCTGTTCAATACCTGCTCGGTGCGCGAAAAAGCCCAGGAAAAAGTGTTTTCCGACCTGGGGCGCCTGAAGGAACTCAAGCGCAACAAGCCCGACCTCGTCATCGGCGTGGGCGGCTGCGTGGCCTCGCAGGAAGGCGAAGCCATCGTCAAGCGCGCGCCGCATGTCGACGTGGTGTTCGGCCCGCAGACCCTGCACCGCCTGCCCCAGCTGATCCAGAACCGCCGCCAGACGGGTGCGGCCCAGGTCGACATCTCCTTCCCCGAGATCGAAAAGTTCGACCACCTGCCGCCGGCCAAGGTCGAGGGCCCGGTCGCCTATGTCTCGATCATGGAAGGCTGCAGCAAGTACTGCAGCTATTGCGTGGTGCCCTACACCCGCGGCGAGGAAGTTTCGCGCCGCTTCGAGGACGTGCTGACCGAGGTCGCCGGCCTGGCCGCCCAGGGTGTCAAGGAAATCATGCTGCTGGGCCAGAACGTGAATGCCTTCCGCGGCGCCATGGCGAACGGCGAGGTCGCCGACTTCGCCCTGCTGCTCGAATACATCGCCGACATCCCCGGCATCGAGCGCATGCGCTTCGTCACCAGCCATCCGAAGGAATTCAACCAGCGCCTGATCGACGCCTACGCGAAGATCCCGCAGCTGGCGAACAACCTCTACCTGCCGGTGCAGCACGGCTCGGACCGCATCCTGGGCGCGATGAAGCGCGGCTACACGGCGCTGGAATACAAGTCGATCATCCGCCGCGTCCGCGCGGTGCGTCCGGACATCACGATCTCCTCGGACTTCATCGTCGGTTTCCCCGGCGAGAGCGACGCCGATTTCGAAGCGATGATGAAGCTGGTGGAAGACGTCGGCTTCGACAACAGCTTCAGCTTCATTTTCAGCAAGCGCCCCGGCACGCCGGCCGCCAATCTCGAGGACACGACCCCACACGAGGTCAAGCTGGCGCGCCTGCAGCGCCTGCAAGCCCTGATCGACGCCAATACCCGCAAGCACAGCGCGGCCATGGTCGGCACGGTGCAGCGCGTGCTGGTCGAAGGACCGGCCAAGCGCGACCCGCAGCAGCTGGCCGGCCGCACCGACGGCAACCGGGTGGTCAATTTCGAACCGGGCGTCTCCGGCGCCAGCCTGATCGGCCAGCTGGTCGACGTGCGCATCGTCGCGAGCCACGACTACTTCCTGCGCGGCGAACTCGTCGCTAACCTTGATACGATTGCCAAAGCCAGTTGAAAACACAAGCCACCCAGCCCTCGTACTTCATCCCCGAGCCGCTCGACAACACGCGGCTCGCCCACCTCTGCGGCCCGCTTGACGAAAACCTGCGCCAGATCTCGGCCGCCCTGGACGTGACCATCTTCCGGCGCGGCGAGAAGTTCATCGTCAGCGGCAGCAATGCCGAACGCGCGGTCGAACTGCTCGAGCGCTTCTACGCCGTCGCCAACAAGGTCGTGCCGATCGAGGAAGTACAGCTGGCGCTGGTGGAACAGCGCGCCGGCCTCAAGCCCAAGATCGAGGGCGCCCCTGCTCCGGCAGAGGCCAGGACCGATGAGGAAGACGAGGCCGAGGAGTCGCCCGAGACCACCAGCCCCATCCTCAAGACCCGCCGCAGCGACCTGCGCGGCCGCACCCCGCACCAGATCCAGTACCTGCGCGCGGTGCTCGAGCACGACATCAGCTTCGGCATCGGCCCGGCCGGCACCGGCAAGACCTATCTCGCCGTGGCCTGCGCCGTCGACGCGCTCGAACGCGATGCCGTCAAGCGCATCATCCTGACCCGTCCGGCGGTGGAAGCGGGCGAGCGCCTGGGCTTCCTGCCCGGCGACCTGACCCAGAAGGTCGATCCCTACCTGCGCCCGCTGTACGACGCGCTCTACGACCTGCTCGGTTTCGACCGCACCCAGAAGCTGTTCGAGAAACAGGTGATCGAGATCGCCCCGCTGGCCTACATGCGCGGCCGCACCCTGAACCACGCCTTCGTCATCCTGGACGAGGCGCAGAACACGACGGTCGAGCAGATGAAGATGTTCCTGACCCGTATCGGCTTCGGCAGCAAGGCCGTGGTGACGGGCGACGTGACCCAGGTCGACCTGCACAAGACCCAGCGCTCGGGCCTGGTCGACGCCATGCATGTGCTCAAGGACGTGCGCGGGATCGCCTTCACCCATTTCTCGAGCGCGGACGTGGTGCGCCATCCGCTGGTTGCGCGTATTATCGATGCGTATGAAACAAGCGCCTCGGTCCAGGAACTGGCCGCCCTTCCCAAACCCGCACCGGTGAAACATGCAAGAAAAAAAACATCCACTTGAACTGGAAGTCCAGTTCGCCGACCCGCGACTGGAAAGCGAGATCACCGAAGCCGACCTGCGGCGCTGGGTCGAGTGCTCGCTGCTCGGTCCCGCCGAACTGACCATCCGCTTCGTCGACGCCGAGGAAGGCAAGGCCCTGAACCGCGAATACCGCGGCAAGGACTACGCCACCAACGTGCTGACCTTCGCCTACAACGAGGGCGAGGAACTGGGCGACGAGGAGCCGGTCCAGGCCGACATCGTGCTGTGCACCGACGTGCTGCAGCGCGAGGCGGACGAGCAGAAGAAGACGGTCGAGGAGCATGTCGCCCACCTGGTGGTGCATGGCGTGCTGCACGCGCAGGGCTTCGACCACGAGCACGACGAGGAAGCCGAGGAAATGGAGCAGCTCGAGCGCGACATCATGGAAGCGCTGGGCTACCCGGATCCGTACTCGGATTGATCGCCTGCGCCGGCAAGCCCGCTGCCGGCGCCTTCCGTTTTACGCCTTCTTGAGCTGGCCGCCGATCGGCAGCTTCCTGATCCGCTGCCCCGTCGCAGCGAACACCGCATTGGTCAAGGCCGGCGCGATCCCCGACGTCCCCGGCTCGCCGATCCCGCCCGGGTCGTCGCGGCTGGTCACCAGGTGCACTTCCACCGTCGGCGACTCGTTCATGCGCATCATGCGGTAGTCGCCGAAGTTCGACTGCTGCACCCTGCCCTTGTCCAGCGTGATCTCGCCCCACAGCGCCGCGGTGAGGCCGAACACGATGCCGCCTTCCATCTGCGCCGTGATGGTGTCCGGATTCACCGCCTGGCCACAGTCCACCGCGCACACCACGCGGTGCACTTTCACTTCGCCGTCCGGTCCCACCGAGACCTCGCACACCTGGGCCATGTAGGTGCCGAAGGCGAACTGGCAGGAGATGCCGCGTCCCACCCGCCTTCCCGCGATGGGCTTCAGGGGCCTGCCCCATCCGGCCTTCTGGGCCGCCAGGTTCAGCACGCCCAGGGTGCGCGGCGATTTTTCCAGCAGTGCGCGGCGATAAGCCACCGGGTCCTGCTTGGCCGCATGCGCCAGTTCGTCGATGAAGCTCTCGACCACGAAGATGTTGTGGGTCGGTCCCACGCCGCGCCAGAAGGCGGTGGGGATCGGCGGCTCGTGACGCACGTATTCGACCCGCAGGTCGGGAATCGCATACGGCAGGTCGCGCGCGCCCTCCACCGCGTCCGGATCGATGCCGTCCTTGACCGCCGGCGGCGCGAAGCGCGCCATGATCGAGGAACCGGTCACGCGGTGGAACCAGGCCTGCGGCCGGCCCTTGTCGTCCAGGCGCGCCGACAGCCGGTCCACGTAATAGGGACGGTACATGTCGTGCTGGATGTCTTCCTCGCGGGTCCAGACGAACTTGAGCGGCTTGCCGCTCCTGGCCGTCTTGGCCAGGGCCACGGCCTGGGCCACGTAGTCGACCTCGAGCCGGCGCCCGAAGCCGCCGCCCAGGTAGAAGTTATGCACCCGCACCTGCCCTTCCCCCAGCCCGGTCAGCCTGGCCGCCGCCGCCTGGGCCAGCACCGGCACCTGGGTGCCGCACCAGATGTCGCAGCCGTCGTTCTTCAGGTCCACCGTGCAGTTCATCGGCTCCATGGTGGCGTGGGCCAGGAAAGGGACTTCGTAGACCGCGTCGATGCGCCGCCCTCCCTTGTCATCGAGCTTGCGCAGGGCGCCGCCGCCGAAGTTGCCCACCTCGCGTGCCACCGCGCCCTCGGCGCCGGACGCCTTCATCATGTCCGCCACGATGGACGCCGTGCTCACGTTGCCGTTCGGGCCGTCGTTCCAGGTGGGCGCGGCCGCTTCCAGGCCCTTGCGCGCGGCCCACATGTGGTCGCCCACCACGGCCACCGCGTTGTCGATCCTCAGGATTTCGCGCACGCCGGGAACGGCGAGCGCCTTCTGCTCGTCGACCGTGGCCAGCTTGCCGCCCACCACGGGGGATGCCGTGACGGCGGCCACCAGCATGCCCGGCAGGCGCGCATCGATCCCGAACAGCGCGGTGCCGTCGCACTTCGAGGGTGAATCGAGGCGCTTGTGCGGCTTGCCGATCAGGGTGAACTGGGAAGCATCCTTGAGCGCCGGGTTCTTGGGCAGCTCCATCTTCGCCGCCGCGTCGACCAGTTCGCCGAAATGGGCGCTGCGTCCCGAAGCGTCGTGGGTGACCGTGCCGGCCACCACCGCGCATTCGCCCGCGTCCACGTTCCACTGCTTGGCGGCGGCCGCCACCAGCACGCCGCGCACCATGGCGCCGGCCTCGCGCAGCGGCTTCCACGCTCCGCGCACCGAGGTCGAGCCGCCCGTCACCTGGCCGCCCAGCAGCGGGTCGGCATACAGCTTGTTGTTGGCCGGCGCCTGCTCCAGCTTCACCTTGGACAGGTCGGCCCCCAGTTCCTCCGCCAGCAGAATCGGCATGGCGGTAAAGGTACCCTGCCCCATCTCGACCTTGTGCACGATCAGGGTGACGATGCCGTCGCGCCCGATACGGATGAAGGCGTCCTGGGCCAGCCCCGCCGGCTGGCTCGATGCCCGGTCGGTGGCCTGCCCGACCGCGCTTTCGGACGGTTTCTCCTGGCGGCTCTCTTCCTGGCGCTTGCAGCCGAACAGCGAGAAGCCGAGCAGCAGGCCGCCGCCCGAGGCCGCGCCCAGGCGCATGAAGCGCCGGCGCGCCTCGGAATCGGGCAAGCCCCCTGGAACGGGCGCGCGCGCCAACTCGGTCATCGCTTGCTTGAGGCCTTCCATGACGCCCTCCTCAGCTGGCCGCGGCGATCGCCTGCGCGCACGCTTTGATCGCCTTGCGGATGCGGTTATAGGTGCCGCAACGGCAGATATTGCCCGACATCGCATTGTCGATGTCGGCGTCGCCCGGCTTGGGAGTGGCTTTGAGCAAGGCCGTGGCCGCCATGATCTGGCCGGACTGGCAATAGCCGCACTGGACCACGTCGACCTCGCGCCAGGCCGCCTGGACTTTCGCCCCGACCGGATCCTTGCCGATGGCCTCGATGGTGACGACCTGCTTGCCGGCCACGCTGGAAACCGGGGTGACGCAGGAACGCACCGGCTGGCCGTCCACGTGCACGGTGCAGGCCCCGCACAGGGCGACGCCGCAGCCGAACTTGGTGCCGGTCAGGCCGGCCACGTCGCGCAGCGCCCACAGCAGGGGCATGTCGTCAGGAACATTCAGGGTGGTCGTGGCGCCGTTGATATTGAGCACTGGCATGACTGGCTCCTGTGGGGGGACTACCCCGACTATAGGACAAGCTCCGGTCCCGCGGCGCACCCATGCATGCCCGCAATCGCTGCATAACAATCCTATCCGGCCTGCATCAAAATCAGGCAGTTCGCCTTTTGGTGTATCCTATGCCCATCGTAACAACGGCTTCACGCCAACTATGCCCGAGTATCCCAGTGACGTCCGATCGGACGCCAAACCCCATCGGTCGCTGTTCGAACGGCTGACCGCACTCATCTCCCCCGAGCCAGAAAATCGCGCAGAACTGCTCGAAGTCCTGCACGAAGCCCACGAACGCAACCTGATCGACGCCGACGCGCTGTCCATGATCGAGGGCGTGTTCCAGGTCTCCGACCTGTCCGTGCGCGACATCATGGTGCCCCGTTCCCAGATGGACGTGATCGACATCACCAAGCCCATCGAGGAATGGCTGCCGACCGTGCTGGAAACCGCCCACTCGCGCTTCCCCGCCATCGAGGGCGAGCGCGACAAGGTGGTCGGCATCCTGCTGGCCAAGGACCTGCTGCGTTATTACGCTGAAGAATCATTCGACGTGCGCGACATGCTGCGCCCGGCCATCTTCATTCCGGAATCGAAGCGCCTGAACGTGCTGCTGCGCGACTTCCGCGCCAACCACAACCACATGGCCATCGTGGTCGACGAATACTCCGGCGTGGCCGGCCTGATCACCATCGAGGACGTGCTCGAGCAGATCGTCGGCGACATCGAGGACGAATACGACTTCGACGAGGAAGAAGACAACATCCTGTCGATCAAGGAGGGCCAGCTGGGCCCGCGCTGGCGCGTCAAGGCGCTGACCGAGATCGAGCAGTTCAACGAAGAGATCGGCGCCGACCTGCCCGAGGACGACGTCGACACCATCGGCGGCCTGGTCGCCAGCCACCTCGGGCGCATGCCCCACAAGGGCGAGGTATTCGACCTGGAGAACCTGCGTTTCGAGGTCCTGCGCGCCGACGCCCGCCAGATCCACGTGCTGCTGGTCGAGAAGCTTCCGCTCCCTGAAGACGACCACGACTGATGCTGCGCCGCCGTACCAAGCCCACGGTGGCGCCTGATCCAGCTTTACGCGGAGATCGTCCATCCCCACTCGCGCTGGCCTTCGCCACCCTCGCCGGCCTGAGCTCCCTGCTGTCCTTCCAGCCCTACGGCTGGTGGCCGGTGCAGTTCCTGGCCCTGGCCTGGCTGTTCTACCAGGTGGGCATGGGCAGCTCGACGCGCCGCGCCACCCTGCTCGGCTGGGCCTTCGGCTTCGGCTGGTCGGTGGCCGGCATGCACTGGCTGTACGTCTTCATGACGCGCTTCGCACACCTGCCGATCTTCCTGGCGACGATCGGCGTGATCCTGCTCGGACTCTACATGGGCCTGTACGGCGCCTTCGCCGCAGGCGCGGCCACCTGGCTGCGGCGGCGCTGGTCGCTGCCGGTCAGCGCCTTCCTGCTGCTGGTGCTGCCGGTGACCTGGGGCCTGTCCGAGTGGCTGCGCGGCTGGGTGTTCACGGGCTTCCCGTGGGCGGCGTCCGGCTACGCCCACGACACCGCGCCGCTGGCCGGCTATGCGCCGCTGGTCGGCGTCTACGGCATCGGCGTGCTGGTCGCGCTCTGCGCCGGCTGCATCGTGATGCTGACCCAGCGCGCACGCTGGCCGGCCATCGGGCTGCTGGCGGCCGTGCTGGCGGCGGGCGCGGGCCTGCGCACCGTCGCCTGGACAGAGGAAACCGGCCAGCCGATCACCGTGCGCCTGCTGCAGGGGAACATCCCGCAAGACCGCAAGTTCGACCTGGCTTTCCTGAACAGCATCCTCGACAAGTACCGCGGCATGATCACGCAGGCGCCGGCCGACCTGGTGGCCACGCCGGAGACCGCGATTCCCGTCTTCCCGCAACAGCTGCCCGACGGCTACCTGGAAGGCCTGCAGCAGTTCTCCACGGCGACGGGCAGCACGCTGGCGCTGGGCATGCCCCTGCTCGACGGCCCGCAGCAGTACGCCAACAGCGTGGTCGCCCTGTCGCCGCAACCGCAGCCCTACCGCTACGACAAGGCGCACCTGGTGCCCTTCGGCGAATTCATCCCGCCGGGCTTCCGCTGGTTCACCGACATGCTGAACCTGCCCCTGAACGACGCCACCCGCGGCAAGGCGCTGCAGGCGCCCTTCCCGGTGAAGGACCAGCTGGTGCTGCCCAACATCTGCTACGAGGACGTGTTCGGCGAGGAGATCGCCTACCAGCTGCGCAATGCGCCGCGCCCGGCGACCCTGCTGCTGAACGTGTCGAACCTGTCGTGGTACGGCCAGTCGGTGGCGATCCCGCAGCACCTGCAGATTTCGCGCATGCGCACCCTCGAAACCGGGCGGCCCATGCTGCGCTCGACCAACGATGGCGCGACGGCGATCATCGACGGACGCGGCACGATCACCCAGCTGCTGCCCTTCTACGAAGAAGGCATATTGACCGCCACCTTGCGCGGCACGGCGGGCTTCACGCCCTATGTCCGCTTCGGCAATGCCGCCTTCCTGCTGCTGGGCGCGCTGGCGCTCCTTGGCGCCTGGTTCGCCGGGCGCCGCTACCGCGGCAAGCAGGGCGCATAAATCCATCCTCCCAATTCGAACTGCCGAGTCAAATCACGCCGAGAGGCGGGAAAAAATTCAGTACAATTGGTCATTTGGCAAACTTACCCCGTTCGCGGCAAGATTCCCGCGTCGCCCATCCAAGATGCTCACATTCCAACAAATCATCCTGACCCTGCAGTCCTACTGGGACAAGCAGGGCTGCGCCCTGCTCCAGCCCTACGACATGGAAGTCGGCGCGGGCACCTTCCACACCGGCACCTTCCTGCGTGCGATCGGCCCGGAACCGTGGCGCGCAGCCTATGTACAGCCCTCGCGCCGCCCGAAGGATGGCCGCTACGGCGAGAACCCGAACCGCCTGCAGCACTACTACCAGTACCAGGTGGTCCTCAAGCCCGCGCCTGAAAACATCCTGGACCTCTACCTCGGTTCGCTGGAAGCCCTGGGCCTGGACCTGAAGAAGAACGACGTGCGCTTCGTCGAGGACGACTGGGAAAGCCCGACCCTGGGCGCCTGGGGCCTGGGCTGGGAAGTCTGGCTGAACGGCATGGAAGTCACCCAGTTCACCTACTTCCAGCAAGTCGGCGGCCTGGACTGCAAGCCGGTGCTGGGCGAGATCACCTACGGCATCGAACGCCTGGCCATGTACCTGCAGGGCGTGGAAAACGTCTACGACCTGGTATGGACCGAGTGGGAAGAGCACGGCGTCAAGAAGACCCTGTCCTACGGCGACGTCTTCCACCAGAACGAAGTCGAGCAGTCGACCTACAACTTCGAGCACGCGAACACCGACCTGCTGTTCCAGGCCTTCGCCAACCACGAAGCCGAGGCCAAGCGCCTGGTCGAGCTGCAGCTGACCCTGCCGGCCTACGAGCAGATCATGAAGGCCTCGCACAGCTTCAACATGCTCGATGCCCGCGGCGCCATCTCGGTGACCGAGCGCGCCGCCTACATCGGCCGCGTGCGCACCCTGTCGCGCCTGGTGGCCCAGGCCTACTACGACTCGCGCGAGAAGCTCGGCTTCCCGATGCTCCCAAGCGCTGCCAAAGCCGCTGCCTGAAACAGACCAGAACAGACCATGAATCAGACTCTCCTCGTCGAAATCCAGACCGAAGAACTGCCGCCGAAGGCGCTCGTCAAGCTGGGCGCGGCCTTTGCCGCCGGCATCGCCAACGGCCTGAAGGCGCGCGACTTCCTGGAAGCCGACAGCGTCGCCACCACCCACGCCACCCCGCGCCGCCTGGCGGTCACGATCACCAATGTGCGCGGCACCTCGCCGGACAAGCAGATCCGCGAAAAAGTCCTGCCGGTGTCCGTCGCCCTGGACAAGGACGGCAATCCGAGCGCGCCCCTCGGCAAGAAGCTGGCCGCGCTGGGTTTCCCCGACCTGAAAGTGTCGGATCTCGAGCGCGCCCAGGACGGCAAGGCCGAATCCTTCTTCTACACCTACACCGCCGCGGGCAGCGCCCTCGCGGGCGCCCTCCAGGATGTGCTGGCCGACACCGTCGCCAAGCTGCCGATCCCGAAGCTCATGAGCTACCAGCGCCCGGATGGCGCCACCGTGCAATTCGTGCGCCCGGTGCACCTGCTGCTCGCCCTGCACGGCGAACAGGTGCTGCCGTTGTCGCTGCTCGGCCTCGAAGCCGGCCGCCACACCATGGGCCACCGCTTCCTGTCGCACGGCGGCCAGATCGCCATCCCGCACGCCGACCACTACGCGGGCGTGCTGGAAAGCGAAGGCAAGGTGCTGTCCTCTGCGTCCGCGCGCAAGGAAAGCATCCGCCGCCAGCTGCTGGACAAGGCGGGCGCCGACCAGGTCCTGATGCCGGAATCGCTGCTGGATGAAGTGGCCGCGCTGGTCGAATGGCCGGTCGTGTACGAGTGCCGCTTCGAGGAGGAATTCCTGGCCGTGCCGCAGGAATGCCTGATCCTGACCATGCAGACCAACCAGAAATACTTCGCGCTGACCGATGCCAGCGGCAAGCTGCGCTCGCGCTTCCTGATCGTGTCGAACCTGCAGACCGACGATCCGTCGGCCATCGTGGGCGGCAACGAGCGCGTGGTGCGCCCGCGCCTGTCGGACGCCAAGTTCTTCTTCGAGCAGGACAAGAAAAAGACCCTCGAGTCGCGCCTGCCCCTGCTGGCGAGCGTGGTTTACCACAACAAGCTGGGCACCCAGGCCGAGCGTACGGAACGCGTCACCATCCTGGCGAGCAGCATCGCGCGCCGCCTGGGCTACGACGTGCCGCTGGCGGAACGCGGCGCACGCCTGGCCAAGGCCGACCTGCTGACCGACATGGTGGGCGAGTTCCCCGAGCTGCAAGGCATCATGGGCACCTACTACGCGCGCCACGACGGCGAGCACGAGGAAGTGGCCCTGGCCGCCTCCGAGCACTACCAGCCGCGCTTCGCCGGCGACGCCCTGCCCTCGACCAACACCGGCCTCACCGCCGCGCTGGCCGACAAGCTGGAAACCCTGGTCGGCATCTGGGCCATCGGCCTGCAGCCGACCGGCGAGAAGGACCCGTTCGCGCTGCGCCGCCACGCCCTTGGCGTGATGCGCATGCTGGTCGAGAAGCGCCTGCCGCTGGCTATCTCGGACCTGCTGGCCGACGCCGCCGCTGTCTTCGAAGGCCAGGCTGCGTTCAAGGACCCGCGCGCCGAAGTCACCGTGTTCATGCTGGACCGCCTGCGCGGCATGCTGCGCGAGCGCGGCTTCTCGCCGAACGAAGTGGAAGCCGTGCTGGCCCAGAACCCGGACCGCGTCGACGACGTGGTGCAGCGCCTCGAAGCCGTGCAGGCCTTTGCCGCCCTGCCGGAAGCCGAATCGCTGGCCGCCGCCAACAAGCGCATCACCAACATCCTCAAGAAGACCGACGCTGCTATCGGCGAGGTCCAGGAAGGACTGCTGCAGGAGCAGGCCGAGAAGAACCTGGCTGCCGCGATCCAGCGCGTGCGCCCGGCCGTGGACGCGGCGTTCGCGAGCGGCGACTTCACCGGCACCCTGAAGACCCTGGCCCAGCTGCGCGACGACGTGGACGCCTTCTTCAACGACGTGATGGTGATGGCCGAAGACCTTGCATTGCGCAACAACCGCCTGGCGCTGCTGTCGCAGCTGCACGGCATGATGAACCGCGTGGCCGACATCTCCAAGCTCGCGGCGTAAGTCAGTAAAAAGGTAGTGTTATGAAGCTCATCATCCTCGACCGGGACGGGGTCATCAACCACGATTCGCCCGACTTCATCAAGTCGCCGGCGGAGTGGATTCCGATCCCCGGTTCGCTGGAAGCGATCGCCCGCCTGAACCAGGCGGGCTACCGGGTCGTGATCGCCTCGAACCAGTCCGGCATCGCGCGCGAACTGTTCGACATCACGACCCTGAACGCGATCCACCAGAAGCTGCACGCCAGCGCCCAGCTGGTGGGCGCCGACATCGACGCCATTTTCTTCTGCCCGCATGCGGCGGTCGACAACTGCGACTGCCGCAAGCCCAAGGCCGGCATGTTCGAGGAGATCGCCAAGCGCTACAAGCTCAGTCTGAAGGGCGTGCCGACGGTCGGCGACTCGCTGCGCGACCTGCAGGCCGGCTTCATCCTGGGCTGCACGCCCTACCTGGTCCTGACCGGCAAGGGCGAGAAGACCAACGTCACCGGCGGCCTGCCGCCGGGCACCCAGGTCTTCCCCGACCTGGCGGCCATGGTCGACGCCCTGCTCAAGTCGCCGCCACAATAACAGCGACACCATAACAAGAATATCGTCCGGAGACCCCTTGCGTAACTTCATCCCGTTCCTGCGTTCCCTGCTCTTCACGATCGTGATGATCGTGGCCACCGTCGTCTGGGCCTGCGTGTGCTTCCTGGCCGCGCCCCTGCCCTACAACAAGCGCTTCTGGGTCACCTCGCGCTGGAACGTCTTCATCATCTGGTGCGCGAAGGTCATTTGCGGCATCCGCTACCAATTCAAGGGCTACGAGAACCTGCCGGACAGTCCGGCGATCATCCTGTCGAAGCACCAGTCGGCCTGGGAGACCATCTTCCTGCTGCCGAACCTGACGCGCCCCCTGGTCTACGTCTTCAAGAAGGAGATCCTCTACATCCCCTTCTTCGGCTGGGGCATGGCGCTGCTGCGCATGATTCCGATCGACCGCTCGCAGGGCAAGAACGCCTTCGCGCAGGTGGTGAGACACGGCCGCCGCCGCCTGGCGGACGGCCAATGGATTATCATGTTCCCGGAAGGGACGCGCATCCCGGTGGGACAGAAAGGCAAGTACAAGAGCGGTGGTACGCGCCTGGCTGTGGAAGCCCAAACCGTGGTTGTGCCGATCGCGCATAATTCGGGCGAATGCTGGCCCAAGAACTCCTTCATCAAGCGCCCCGGCCTGATCACGGTCTCGATTGGCAAGCCGATATCGCCGGAAAACCACACTCCAGACAGCCTGATGCAAGAGGTCGAAAATTGGATAGAATCAGAAATGCGCGTCATTTCGCCCCACGTCTACAAAGGTGGCTAAGCGATATCAGCGCCCAGATCAGGAATTCGAAACCGCAGCACACCATGACCTCTTCCAAGATCGACGGGCACCAGCTGGAACTCTTTGCACAGGAATTCTTCGCGGCGCTCAAGCCGGCCGACAAGCCGGCGCCGCCTAGCCAGCCTCTGTTCAAGGCGCCGCCCGCGCCGCCCCGCGTCATCCTTCCCTCGCCTCCCGTAGGCCCCTCCGATCCTCCCCTCAAGCGCATCGTGCTTGGCCACCATACGGTGGACTATGCGCTGCGCCGTTCGTCGCGGCGTTCGATCGGCTTCATGATCGACGACGACGGCCTGCGCGTGACCGCGCCGCGCCGGGTGACCCAGACCGACATCGACAACGCGATCCGCGCCAAGCAGCGCTGGATCGTCACCAAGCTGCTGGAACGGGGCGAGCGCCGCGAACAGCGCCAGCAGCGCCCGCCCATCGAATGGAAGGACGGCGCGCGCCTGCCTTACCTCGGCGGCGAGATCACCCTGCGGCTGGAGGAGGCGCCGCGCAGCCACTGCCAGTACGATGCGGCCAGCCGCGAGCTGTGGATCGGGGTGGTGCCGGGGCTGTCGGAGTGGCAGCTGAAGGAGCGCATCAAGCTGTGGTTCCAGGCGGAGGCCAAGCGCCTGTTCAAGGAGCGGCTCGATCATTACGCGCCGCTGCTGGGGGTGGCTTATAGTGCGTTTGCGCTGTCGTCGGCGGGTTCGCGCTGGGGTTCGTGCACGGTGCAGGGGGCGATCCGGCTGAACTGGCGGCTGGTTCACTATCCGCTGGCGCTGGTCGACTATGTCGTGGCGCACGAGCTGGCCCATTTGCGCGAGATGAACCACAGCCCGGCGTTCTGGGCGGCGGTGGGGGAGATTTATCCGGATTACGACGGGGCGCGGCTGGCGTTAAGGAAGCAGTCGCATGAGATGCCGGTGTTGTTTGCCGATTGATGCGGTTTTGGCTGCTCGACGAAACTTGGGTCCCCGCCTTCGCGGGGACCCAAGTTTGCCAGCGCAGCCGATCAGCTAGCGTTCACCGCACACTGAGCTCATGCCGCGCCGCCGCCAGCTTGCGCATCACCGCCTCCTGCGCCTCCGACAGGCAACGATACGGAATCGGCAAGGTTCCCCGCTTCAGCACCATCATGAACCCGCGCGAATAGGTCCGCACCGCGCTGACGTCGTCCCATTCGATCAGGGTCACGCCCCCGCTGGCGCGCACGATGCCGTGTTCGTCGATGGTGAATTCATAGGTGCGCCGCCCGCGCCCGAGCATGACGAAGTTGAGCGCCGCGCTCAGGGTGCTTTTCAGGCGCAGGAACAGGCTGGCCGGCCAGCGGATGCGCCGGCGGCGGATCAGGAAGCCGCCGTGCTGCCACATGAAGCTGGTGTACTCGCCCAGCGTGTAGCGCACGAAGAAATGCAGCTCGCCCAGCGGGAACGCCCCCGCCACCAGCGGCGGAACCGAGTGCTTGTCCGGCCCAGCAGTCACATTCGTCTCCTTCGGCTCGTCCGCCTGCTGTTGCATCTGCTCCTGCACGAACGCGGCGACGGGCTTGCCACTGCTGACCGGTCTCGGGTGTTTAATTGACAACATGGCCATCCCCTTTTGTTTTAACCGAGCTCAGTTCGGAATGGTAACAAAACCTATCCGATAATCTGTCGCAGGAGTTCAACAGTGCGCAGGGTCGCCCCGCGGTGCCTGCCGGCGAACGCCAATGCGGCCGCCCCCATCTCCCGGCGCGCGTCCTCGTCGCACAGCAGGCGCGCCGCCCCCGCCGCCAGGGCCGCGGCGCCCGGCACGCGCAAGGCGCCGCCGCTGGCCACCGCGTCTTCCGTGGCGTCGGCGAAGTTGAAGGTGTGCTCGCCCACCAGCACCGGCTTGCCCAGCGCACAGGCCTCGATCAGGTTCTGGCCGCCCAGCGGCAGCAGGCTGCCGCCGATGTAGGCGCAGTCGCAGGCCGCGTAATAGGCGAACATCTCGCCCATCGAGTCGCCCAGCAGCACGTCGGCATCACCCACGCCCTGCTCGAGCCGGGAACGGCGCACCAGACGCAGTCCCTGCGCTTCCACCAGCTTCGCCACCTCGTCGAAACGCTGGGGATGGCGCGGCACGATCAGCAGGAGGGCGTCCCGGGGCTTGCCGGCATGGCGCGTCCAGGCGTCCAGGATCAGGGTTTCCTCGCCCTCGCGCGTGCTGGCGCACAGGAAAACCGGCCGCCGGCCGATCTGCCCGCGCAGCCAGGCGCCCTTTTCCAGCGCCGCGGCCGGGGGCACCACGTCGAACTTGATGCTGCCCGTAACCGCCACTTGCGGCGCGCCGAGCGAGGCAATGCGCTGCGCATCCGCCTCGGTCTGGGCCGCCACCAGGGTGATGGCGCGGGCCGCATCCGTCATCAAGGGTCCCATCTTTTGCCCACGCCGCAGCGAGCGCTCGGACAGGCGCGCGTTGGCCAGCACCACCGGCACGCCCGCCTGGGCGCAGCCGTGGATCAGGTTGGGCCAGACTTCGGTCTCCATCAGGATGCAGGCGCGCGGCTGGTGGCGGCGCAGGAAGCGCGCCACCATGGCACCCAGGTCGTAAGGCAGGTAGGACTGGACCACGCGCTCGCCGTGGTGGCCGAACAGCGATCGGCCGGTAGCGCGGCCGGTCGGCGTCATGTGGGTGAGCAGGATACGGCAATCGGGATACCCGGCCAGCAAGGCCTCGATCAGCGGTTCGGCCGCCCGGGTCTCGCCGACCGAGACCGCGTGCACCATGATCGTCATGCGCCCGCCAGGCGCTCCCTCGGCCAGGCCGAGGCGCTCGCCCCAGTGCTCGCGGTAGCCGGGCTCCTTGCGCCCGCGCCACCACAGCCGGCCCAGTACGGCCGGCAGGGCCAGCCACCACAGCGCCGAATACAGCGGCCGCTTCATGCCCGGCCCAGCAAGCGGCGCGCGGCGGCAATCACTTCATCGCTCGACGGCGGCGCGCCCAGGTCGCCCAGGTTGACGATGCGCTCGGACCAGTTGCCCTCGGTCTTCCACTTCGGCGAGTCGCAGTAGATCTCGACCGTCGGCCGCACGAAGGCGGCGGCGATGTGGGTCAGGCCCGTGTCCACGCCGACGGCCAGCGCCGCGTGCTGGGCAAGCTTCACCGCATCCATCATCGACAGTTTCGGCAGCACGCGTGCGTTCGGGATGCGGGCGGCCAGCGCCTGCGCATCCTTCAGCTCCTGCTCGGAGCCCCAGGGCAGCAGCACCGGCATCGGCGCCAGGGCGTGGCCCAGGGCGACCCAGTTCGCGTCCGCCCACTTCTTGGCGGCGCGCGCGGTGCCGTGGAAGAACACGGCGTAGTCTTCAGCAGGCAGGAAAGCCGGGCGCTGCGCCGCTTGCGGAGCCGGCAGGCCGAAGTCCGGCGCCGTGTCGACCGCGTAGCCGAGGGCCGCGCCGGCCACCATGCGGCCGCGCGCCACCGCGTGGGTGCGCGGGTCGAGCGGAATGCTGTCGGTGTGGAAGATGCGCGAGATGCCTTCGTAGCCCGAGCCTTCGCTGCCGTTGGCCAGGCCGACCTTCTTGCCGCCCTTGCGCATGCGCGCCGCTCCCATGATCACGCCGGTCTTGAGCAGGCCCTGGGTGTCGAACACATAGTCGTACTCCTCCTCGCGCAGGGTGCGGAAGAAGGCCTTGATCTCGGCCCGCGTTTCCGGCTTGCCCAGGCCCTTGCGCCACCGGCGCAGCGCCCAGGGGATGATCTTGCGCACGTGCGGGTTGAGGCGGACCAGGCTGACATAGCCCTCCTCCACCACCCAGTCGATGGCGGCGTCCGGATGGCGGCGCAGGAGGTCGGCCACCATCGGCAGGTTGTGCAGTACGTCGCCCAGGGACGACACGCGCACCAGCAGGATCTTCAAACGTGGTTCCTCAGAACGGCAGGTGGGCGTCCGGCTTGGCGGCCAGGATCACGCGCTTGAAATCGGCCTGGATGCGTTCCAGGGCTTGCGGCGTCTCCGCTTCGAAGCGCAGCACCACGACCGGCGTCGTGTTGGAGGAACGCGCCAGGCCGAATCCGTCCGCGTACTCGACGCGCAGGCCGTCGATGTCGTTGACGCGCTCCGAACCCGGGAAGCTCGCCTGCTTGCGCAGGGTGTCGATGAGGGCGAAGTTCTCGCCTTCCTGCAGGTGCAGGTGCAGTTCCGGGGTGCTGCTGGCGATCGGCAGGCCGTTCAGCAGCTTCGAGGGATCGCTTTCGCGGGTCAGGATCTCGAGCATGCGCGCGCCCGCGTACAGGCCGTCGTCGAAGCCGTACCAGCGGTCCTTGAAGAAGATATGGCCGCTCATCTCGCCGCCCAGCGGGGCGCCGGTTTCCTTCAGCTTGGCCTTGACCAGCGAGTGGCCGGTCTTCCACATCAGCGCGCGGCCGCCGTGCTGCTCGATCCAGGGGGCGAGGTGGCGCGTGCACTTGACGTCGTAGAGAATCTCGGCGCCCGGGTTGCGCGACAGGACCTCGGCCGCGAACAGCATCATCTGGCGGTCGGGGAAGATGATCTGGCCGTCCTTGGTGACGATGCCGAGGCGGTCGCCGTCGCCGTCGAACGCCAGGCCCAGCTCGGCGTCGGTCTCTTGCAAGGCGCGGATCAGGTCCTGCAGGTTTTCCGGGTGCGCCGGGTCCGGGTGGTGGTTCGGGAAATGGCCGTCCACTTCGCAGAACAGTTCGATGACCTCGGCGCCCATGCGGCGGAACAGTTCCGGCGCGAAGGCGCCGGCCACGCCGTTGCCGCAGTCGACCGCGATCTTGATCGGGCGCGCCAGCTTGACGTCGCCGACGATGCGCTCGATGTAGGCCGCGCGGATGTCGTGCGTGCCGTAAGCGCCGCGCTGTCCGGCGATTTTTCCGTCGTAGGCGGCGATGCTGTCATGCAGGGCCAGGATGGCGTCGCCGTAGATCGCTTCGCCGGCCAGGACCATCTTGAAGCCGTTGTAGTCGGGCGGGTTGTGGCTGCCGGTGACCATGATGCCCGAGCGGGTATCGAGGACATTGGTGCCGAAGTAGACCATCGGGGTGGCGACCACGCCCAGGTCGATCACATCCACGCCGGCGTCGCGCAGGCCTTCGGCCAGGGCCGCGGCCAGTTCCGGGCCCGACAGGCGGCCGTCGCGGCCGATCACGACCTTGCGCTCTCCCTTGGCCAGGGCGGCGGCGCCGAAGGCGCGGCCGATATGGCGCGCGATGCCGGCGTCCAGCGTCTTGCCGATGACGCCACGGATGTCATAGGCCTTGAAGATCGTTTTGGAGAGTGCGAGCATTTTCTTCCTTGGAGTACGGGGCGGAGCGTGCAGCTGCCGGTGTTGGAGGAATGGCAAAACGACCGCTATTGTAACGGCAAGCGCGGGAGCGTGGTGCGCGCGCCGTGCACTCCTGAAGCACGAAAGCGGTGTGTCAATAAACATGGGTTCCGGCCTTCGCCGGAACCCATGTTTATTGGCACACCACTAAATTACATAGTCGCCGCGCCCAAAAGAAAACCGCCGGCTTCCGCCGGCGATTTCAATCAAACACGCAGCTTGTCGAGCGACTGGCCGCCTTCAACCCATTCCTTGACCCATTTAGGCTGACGGCCGCGGCCAGTCCATTGCTGCGATGCGTTGTCAGGGTGGCGATAACGCACGGCGACGGTATTGCCCTTGCTGCTGCCGCGGCCGCCGCTGGCGATCAGGTCTTTCAGCGGAACGCCGACGCTTTGCGCGATGGCCAGGATCTGCTCGCGTGCCTTTTGGACTTCCTGCACTTCACGCTTCTTCATCTCCTGCTTGATTTGCTCCTGCAGGTTGCGCAAATCGCCAACCGACATATTCGACAGATCCATCATCGTTCCCTCGTTCGTTAGATTGAAAATAACCGCGGTGAAATCTCACCAAATGTCGCAATATACTAACATCCATAGCTGAATACTAGTCCCTCTTGTGAAAAAAAAGCCAGCGTGGGGACTTAAATCGAACAATACGTGCGTACAACCAGACGTAACTGATTATAAACAACAAGCAGAACACCATCAGCATAACCGTATTTGCCCAGAACAGGGTTGCCGGCATCACGGCCATCAGTGAAAAAAGCCATAAATAAGGCGAAGTACGTGCATTGCGTTTCATCAGTGCCCGTGCTTCCTTTCTTCCCACGGTCCAGCGCACGATACGCCGGAATATCAGGCTGTGCAGGTGTATCCCGTCCGGCATGGCAGGCGACTTCCCTCGCACGAACATCCTGCGATAGGCCGAGAACAGGGTTTCAAAAGCAGGATAAATCAGCAGCAATGCTGCATACCAGGTGGATACCTCGGGATTACGCATCACCAGCAGCAAGCTCAACTCTCCGAGCAGGAAACCGATGAAGTAGGCCCCGCCGTCGCCAAGGAAAATCAGTCCCACCGGATAATTCCAGATCAGGAAACCCGCGGCTGAGCCTGCTACGATCAGGGCAGCCACCAGCACGAACATATCCCCTATTTGGAATGCCACATATGCGAGCGACATGAGCATGCAAATGCTCACCATGCTAGCCAGTCCATTAAACCCGTCAATAATATTGACGGCGTTCGCAATCCCCGCCACCGCGATCACCGTCGCCGGCAAAACGATCCATGCCGACTCGAACCTGAGAGGCCCCCAAGGGAGATCGAGCCGCTCCAGGCGGGCGTCGAGCAGCCAATAAGCAAGCAGCGCGGCCAGCATTGTCAGCCACAGCCTGCGTGATGGCGCCACCTTACCCGTATAGTCTTCCGCAATGCCGCCGGATAGGGCAATTGCCCCGCAGGCGATCAAGGCGCTCAGCCACGGCGCAAGGGCCGGTTCGCGCGCAATGGAAAAAATGGAAGTGAGTACTACGGCAAGAAAGATCGGGATGCCGCCAATGCGCGTCACCGCGTGGACATGGAATTTCTGAGCACCGTCGAGATCGCTATCGAGCGCCATCCCCTTCATATTGGCGAGTTTAATCACCCCCAGGGTCAGCAACGCGCAGGTCAGGAAACCGACGAAAAAGGAGAACATTGATTGTTTTCTGCTGCAATCGCGCGTGGATAACTTCCGTAGGCGAAATTCGAACAGCCACGGCACCCTTGCCAAAGAGAAATCCAGATCATTGCACCCAGATTGGCGGAACTATTTCGATTGCATCGGGTGCATTTTCATGCGGCTGAAATGCGTCGAACACGAAGCGCTTTACAATTGCTCTGATTTAAATATCGTTCTTATTTTAATATCGTTCTAATTTTAATATCATCACGATTTCAGGAAAGCCTTGATTGCTAGCGCATGCATAGCGCCAGCGCATCGCGCCAGTCGGGAAGCCGGCAGAAACGGTGGGTCAGCTTGGCGCAGTTCAGGCGCGAATTGGGCGGACGCCGGGCAGCTGTCGGATACTCCCCGGAAGCGATCGGCACCACGCGGCAGGCTTGCCCGCTTTCTTCCATGATCGCCCGGGCAAATCCGGCCCAGCTGGTTTCGCCCTGGGCGCTCAGGTGATAGGTGCCGCGGTTGTCGCGCCACCATTTGGGACCGCCCGCCTGGGCCTGGACCAGGATATGGGCCGCGGTCTGCGCCACGGTGCGGCTCCAGGTCGGTGCGCCGACCTGGTCGTCCACCACGCGCACTTCCTGGCGCTCGGCCGCGAGGCGCAGCATCGTGCGCAGGAAATTGTTCCCGCGCAGGCCGTACACCCAGCTGGTGCGCAGGATCAGGTAAGGCGCGCCGGACGAGACGATGGCCTGCTCTCCCAGCAGCTTGGTCTCGCCGTACACATTGAGCGGCCCGGTGCGGTCGCCCTCGGTGTAGGGCGCGTCCTTGTCGCCGCTGAACACGTAATCGGTCGAGAAATGGACCAGGGCCGCGCCCACTTCGCGCGCCTGCAGGGCCATCACGCCGGGCGCCTGGGCATTCACGCGCAGGGCCAGCTCGGGCTCGCTCTCCGCGCGGTCCACGGCCGTATAGGCGGCCGCGTTGACGATCAGCTCGGGCTGGACGCTGCGCACCGCGTCGCGCACCTGGTCGAGGTCGGCCAGGTCCAGCCGCTTGCGGTCGCAGGCGACGATCTCGCCCAGCCCCTGCAGGCAGCGCAGCAGCTCGTAGCCGACCTGTCCGTCGGCGCCGGTGAGCAGGATCTTCACCGGAACACCTCGGCTTCGGCGAAAGGCGTGCCCACGCGGTCCTTGGCGGACAGGATGGGTTCCCCCGCCAGGGGCCAGGCGATGCCCAGCCGGGCATCGTTCCACAGCAGGGTGCGCTCGTGCGCGGGCGACCAGTATTCGGTGGTCTTGTACAGGCACTCGGCTTCCTCGCTCAGGGTGAGGAAGCCGTGCGCGCAGCCCGGCGGCACCCAGAGCTGGCGCCGGTTGTCGGCGGAGAGCACGGTGCCGATCCAGCGGCCGAAGCTGGGCGAGGCGGCGCGCAGGTCGACCACCACGTCGAACACGGTTCCGGCGACCACGCGCACCAGCTTACCCTGCGGCACCTCGACCTGGTAATGCAGGCCGCGCAGCACATTGCGGTGCGACCTGGAATGGTTGTCCTGCACGAACTCCGGCTCGAAGCCGCTGGCCTCGCGGAAGCGGCGCGCGTTGTAGCTCTCGAAAAAGAAACCTCGCTCGTCCGCGAATACCTGCGGTTCGAGCAGCAGCACGCCCTCGATGGCGGTCGGGGTGCACTTCATGGCAAACCTCTCATCGCGGCACTTTGTCGCCCAGCACGCGCAGCAGGTACTGGCCATAGCCGCTCTTCTTGAGCGGCCCGGCCAGCCGTTCGAGGGCCGCCGCATCGATATAGCCGCGCCGGTACGCCACCTCTTCCGGCACGCCGATCTTCAGGCCCTGGCGGTGTTCGATGGTGGCGATGAACTGCGAGGCGTCGAGCAGCGAATCGCAGGTACCGGTGTCGAGCCAGGCAAAGCCGCGGCCCAGCAGCGCAACCTTCAGCTGGCCGGCATCGAGGTAGGCGCGGTTCACATCGGTGATCTCCAGCTCGCCGCGGCTGGACGGCTGCAGCGAGGCGGCGATATCGCACACGGCGCTGTCGTAGAAATACAGCCCGGTCACGGCGTAGTTCGACTTGGGTTGGGCCGGCTTTTCCTCGATCGAGAGCGCCCGGTAGCCCGCATCGAACTCCACCACGCCATAGCGCTCCGGATCGAGCACGTGATAGGCGAACACGGTGGCGCCCTGTTCGCGGTTGGTGGCGGCAGCCAGGGATTGCTCCAGGCCATTTCCGTAATACAGGTTGTCACCCAGGATCAGGGCCGAAGGCTCGCCGTTCACGAAGCGGCGGCCGATCAGGTAGGCCTGGGCCAGGCCTTCGGGCGAGGGCTGCTCGGCATAGCTGAGATTCAGGCCCCACTGGCTGCCGTCGCCCAGCAGCTGCTGGAAGCGCGGCAGGTCTTGCGGGGTGGAGATGATCAGGATGTCCTGGATTCCCGCCAGCATCAAGGTGGTGATCGGGTAATAGATCATCGGCTTGTCGTAGACCGGCAGCAGCTGCTTGGACACCGCCACCGTCATCGGAAACAGGCGGGTGCCCGATCCGCCCGCCAGGATGATCCCGCGGCGCTTGATCCTTGCCATGGGTGTCCTTGTCATGATGCCTCCCCTCGCTTGCCGTAGTTGCGTTCGACCCACTCCAGGTAGGCGCCGCTCTGGACGTGGCCGACCCAGTCCTGGTGCGCCAGGTACCAGCGCACGGTGTCTTCCAGGCCGGCGGCGAAGCTGTGCGCCGGACGCCAGCCCAGCTCGCGCTCGATCTTGCGCGCGTCGATGGCATAGCGCCGGTCGTGTCCGGGGCGGTCCGTCACGAAGGTGATCTGCGTGCGCCGGCTGCCGGCGGCGGGCGCCAGCCGGTCGAGGATGTCGCAGATGGCGCCAACCACGTCGAGATTGGCCATCTCGCTCGATCCGCCCACGTTGTACACCTCGCCCGGGCGCCCCGCCTCCAGCACGCGCCTGATCGCCGCGCAGTGGTCGCCCACATACAGCCAGTCGCGCACCTGCCGGCCATCGCCGTACACCGGCAAGGGCTTGCCCGCGAGGGCGTTGGCGATCATCAGCGGAATCAGCTTTTCGGGGAACTGGAAGGGACCGTAGTTGTTCGAGCAGTTCGTGGTCAGGGTCGGCAGGCCGTAGGTGTGGTGCCAGGCGCGCACCAGGTGGTCCGATGCCGCCTTGGACGCCGCATAGGGGCTGTTGGGCGCATAGGGCGTGGTTTCGCTGAACGGCGGATCCTGGGGCGCGAGGGTGCCGTAGACCTCGTCGGTGGACACATGCAGGAAGCGGAAGGCGGCGCGTTCGCCGGCGTCGAGCGTTGCCAGGTGGGCGCGCGCGGCCTCCAGCAAGCTGTAGGTGCCCTGCACATTGGTCTGCACGAACTGGCCCGGCGCATGGATCGAGCGGTCGACATGGCTCTCCGCCGCGAAATGGAGGATGGCGCGCGGGCGATGCCGGCGCAGCAGCGCCGCCACCAGCTCGCCGTCGGCGATGTCGCCGCGCACGAAGACGTGGCGCGGGTCGTCCTGCAGGTTCGCCAGGTTTTCCAGGTTGCCTGCATAAGTCAGCTTGTCCAGGTTCAGGACCGGCTCGTCCGATTGGGCCAGCCAGTCGAGGACAAAATTTGCCCCGATAAAACCCGCACCGCCAGTGACTAAAATCATTTAGTATCCGCCAAAGCAATAAGTTTACCGGCAATTCTACGTGAACTCGCCCCCAACCATCGACTAGCGGCGGGACCTGGCGCTCCGGTCCTGGACAAGAACATGAAAACCTATGCCATTGGCGACCTGCAGGGCTGCGCGCACGAAGCCCAGCTCCTGCTCGAGCACATCCGCGAAGACGCACAGGGCGACGCGCGCATCCTGTTCGTGGGCGACCTGATCAACCGCGGCCCCGATTCCCTCACCGCGCTGCGCCGCATGAAGGCGCTGTCCGAATCCAGCGGCGGGCGGGTCGAGGCCCTGCTGGGCAACCACGACCTGCACCTGATCGCGGTGGCGGTGGGCGCGCAGCGCGTGAGCCGCTCCGACACCCTGGACGCCATCCTCGACGCCCCGGACCGGGACGAGCTGATCGACTGGCTGCGGCGCCGCCCGCTGGCGATGTTCGTCGACGCCCACCTGCTGGTGCATGCCGGCGTGGCGCCGCAGTGGGACGCCGCGCAGACCATGGCGCTGGCGGGCGAAGTCGAAGCCGTGCTGCGCGGCGAGGGCTGGATCGACTTCCTGCGCGAGATGTACGGGAACGAGCCGAACCGCTGGGACGACAGCCTGAGCGGCATGGCGCGCCTGCGCTGCATCGTCAATGCGCTCACCCGCATGCGCCTGTGCGAGCCGGACGGCAGCATGGACTTCAAGCACAAGGAGAGCGAGAACGGGCCGGAAGGCTCGGGGCTGGTGCCGTGGTTCGACCTGCCGGAACGCAGGACCCAGAACGTGACGGTGGTGTTCGGGCACTGGTCGGCGCTGGGGCTGGTGCTCAGGCCGAACCTGGTGGGGCTGGACAGCGGCTGCGTGTGGGGCGGGAAGCTCACCGCGGTGTGCCTGGATAACCGCGCGCTGCTGCAGGTGGATTGCCCCGAGTACCGCGAGCACAGCGGGAAGAAATAACGGGCTTACTTAGTTAGCCTCAAAACCGTCTCCCCGGGACTCGGCGTGCATTAAGCCCGCAGTGATGGCATCCTGCGCGGCCTGCGCCAGCTCGCGCCGGTGTGCGCCTGCGCTGCTCAGCGGCGCCAGACAGGTCAGGCGCGCCCGGATCGGCGGACCTTCCAGCACCTTGAACATGCTGTCCACGAAGGTCGTGTCGTCCACGTAATCGACCGAAGGGTGAAACGCGCCCTCCCCGTCCACATAGGCCAGCGCATACGGCTGCACCGCCACCTTCGCATCGATGGCCGCCTCGAACAGGTTGGCGTGGAAGGGCAGCACTTCCCCCTGCCGCGACGTGGTCCCTTCCGGGAAGAAGGCCACCCGCTGTCCCTTGTGCAGCACCTCGACCAGTCCCTTGAAGATGTGGCGCAGCTCGCGCCGGTTGCCGCGCGCGATGAACACCGTGCCGGCGGCGGCCGCCAGCCAACCCAGCACCGGCCAGGCGCGGATCTCGGCCTTGGCCACGAAGCGGCAGGGATGCAGCGCGTTGATCACGAAGATGTCCAGCCAGGACACGTGATTGGCCACGATCAGGGCGTGTTCCAGCACCGCCGCGCCGGGCGCCTGCTCGACCTCGATGCGGCATAGTCTCAGGAGGCGGCGCGACCACGAACGGGTCAGGCGCTCGCGCAGGCCGGTCGACGCCAGCGGGAATACCAGCGCGGACGTGGCAAGGCCTTCGAGCAGGTGGACGACGACGCGCGCAAGGCGCCAGGCAAGGCGGATATTCAAGACGGGAGACGATGGAAAAGGCCGCGCGGATGCTTGATCCGCGCGGCCGTGGACGGATCAGCGCTGGAAAGCGACCTGTCCGCGCACGATGGTGGTCTTGACCTGGCCAGCCAGTTCATAACCGAGGAAAGGCGTGTGCTTGCCCTGGCTCGCCAGCGCCGAGCGCTCGACCTTCCAGCGCACATCCGGGTCGAACAGCACCACGTCGGCCGAGGCGCCCACCGACAGCGTGCCGGCCGGCAGCCCGGCGATGCGCGCCGCCTCGTGGGTGACCTTGGCCACCGCACGCGCCAGCCCGTCGGCGCCGCGCTGCCCCTCCGCCCACTTGAGCATCAGTGCCAGCAGCAGTTCCAGGCCGGTGGCGCCCGGCGAGGCTTCGCCGAAGGGCAGCAGCTTCTCGTCGTCGTCGACCGGGGTGTGGTCCGAGCACACCGCGTCCACGGTGCCGTCCAGCAGGCCGGCGCAAATCGCGTCGCGGTCGCGCTGGGCGCGCAGCGGCGGGGTGAAGCGGGCGTTGGAATCGAAGAAGCCGATATCGGCGTCGGTCATGTGCAGGTGGTGCACGCCGACGTCGCAGGTGACCGGCAGGCCTTCCTTCTTGGCGGCCTTGATCAGCTCCAGGCTGGCGGCGGCCGAGATGCGGCACAGGTGCACGCGGGCGCCGGTGGAACGCATCAGCTCGAAGATGGTGTGCAGGGCGATGGTCTCGGACATCACCGGCACGCCCGACAGGCCCAGGCGCGAGGCCAGCGGGCCGCTGTGGGCCACGCCGCCGCGGCCGATGTGCGGATCCTGGGGACGCAGCCACACGGTGTAGCCGAAGGTCTTGGCGTACTGCATGGCGCGCAGCAGGACGGTGGTGTCGAGGATCGGCTCCTCGGCCTGGGCGAAACCGATGCAGCCGGCTTCGGTCAGCTCGGCCATCTCGGTCAGGGCC
This sequence comes from uncultured Massilia sp., assembly GCA_966210615.1. Lineage (GTDB taxonomy): Bacteria > Pseudomonadota > Gammaproteobacteria > Burkholderiales > Burkholderiaceae_D > Telluria. Next base: position 184 of record CBIHLT010000035.1, on the reverse strand, counting down.
TTGCCCTTCAGGCCGACGGTCAGCGCGCCCAGCGGGTGCACGTGGGCCTGGTTCAGGATGCGCGCGCGGTGCTTGAGCATCTCCACCAGGCCCGGTTCGTCCAGCACCGGATCGGTGTCCGGCGGGCACACCAGGGTGGTCACGCCGCCCTGCATCGCCGCCTGCATTTCCGATTCCAGGGTGG
>CBIHLT010000034.1:0-29611 GCA_966210615.1 uncultured Massilia sp. | reverse complement strand
GCCTTCACGTCCGCGCCTTCGTCGGCTACAAGTTCCACCCGAACTTCTCCGCCGAATTCGGCTACCGCCGCCTGTTCGACGCCACCTACGAAGGCGCGGACGTGAAGGCCGACCAGGTCGCCCTGTCGCTGATCGGCACCTACCCGCTGGGTAACAACTTCGACGTCTACGGCCGCCTGGGCTACAACCGCATCGAACTGGACGCATCGGCAGGCGGCTTCTCGGCCAGCGATTCGACCTCGCGCGCCGTGTACGGCATCGGCCTGGGCTACGCCTTCACCCCGGCCATCTCGGGCCGCATCGAAGTGCAGAAGCCGACCAGCGACAGCACCAACCTGAGCGCAGGCGTCGTCTTCAAGTTCTGATTGAGCCGACAGAAAATGGCGCGCTCGCGCGCCATCGAAGTAGCGCAAGGAGCCCGGTCTACCGGGCTCTTTTTATTGGCGTGGCACCTGTGGGCGCAAGGAAGGCGGACCTGCGCGCAATCGATCAGGATGCGCGCGCCGCGCGCGGACCGGTCGCCAGCACCGCCCCCAGCCGCAACGCCGAATCCACGGCGGTGTCGATCGGCGGCTGGTAGCCGTTGGAAATCCAGCGCAGGGCAATGCTGATCACGCCGCCCACCACGCCCGCCTGCAGCAGTTCGTCGTGTTCCGCCGCGCCGGGCGCAACCATGCGCGCCACTTCGCGACCGATCGCGCGCAGGGCGTCGTCGAAGGCGCGGTCCACCGCCGGGCTCACGCCGCGGATCTCGACCAGGAACACGCGCGCCGCGTTCGGCCCGCGCTGCAGCGCCGAGAAGTAGGCGTGCAGCATGGCGCGCGAGCGCACCAGCTTGCCGCGCCCGGCCGCTTCGGCCGCCCGCAGCACTTCGCCCAGCACCGAGTAGGTCACCGCATTGAAGGAGTCGATCAGCAGCGCTTCGCTGTTGGCGAAGGATTCGTAGAAGTAGCGTTCGGTCAGGCCGGCGGATTCGCACACGGCCTTGACCGTGGCCTGGTGGTAGCCGCGCTCGCCGTACACATCGAGCGCGGCGGCGATCAGGCGGCTGCGCCGCTCGGCGCGCCGCTGTTCCTGCGACTGGCCACGGTAAGAGCGGGTGGATATGGAGAGCTCAGCTGTCATCCTGCTATTCTGACACATTCTTGCAACAGACATTCTGACAATGTAGAGTGTCAAGCTTGGAGCAAACCAGGGACACCATGAGCACCACCGCAGAGGAGACCGGCCCGCTGGACGTGCTGATCGTCGGCGCCGGCCTGTCCGGCATCGGCGCCGCCGCCATGCTGAGCCGGCGCTGCAAGGACCGGCGTTACCTGATCCTTGAGGCGCGCTCCGCCATCGGCGGCACCTGGGACCTGTTCCGCTATCCCGGCATCCGTTCCGACTCCGACATGTACACCCTCGGCTACGCCTTCCGTCCCTGGACCGATCCGCAAGCCATCGCCGACGGCCCTGCGATCCGGGCCTACGTTGCCGACACGGCGCGCGAATACGGCATCGAGCCGCACATCCGCTTCGGCCACAAGGTGGTCAAGGCCAGCTGGTCCAGCGAGCAAGCCCTGTGGACCGTGAGCGCCGCGCTCGCCGGCGGCGGCGAAGCCGTCCTGCGCGCGCGCTTCCTCTACCTGTGCAGCGGCTACTACAGCTACGACGAAGCCTACCGCCCCAGCTTCGAGGGCGAGGACGGCTACCGCGGCCGCATCGTGCATCCGCAGTTCTGGCCCGGGGACCTCGACTACCGCGGCAAGCGCGTGGTGGTGGTCGGCAGCGGCGCCACCGCCGTGACCCTGGTGCCGGCCATGGCCGCGGACGCCGCCCACGTGACCATGCTGCAGCGCTCGCCCTCCTACGTGGTCGCGCGCCCCGCCCAGGACCGCTTCGCCCGGCGCATGCAGCGCTGGCTGCCGCCGCGCCTGGCCTATGCGCTTACCCGCTGGCGCCTGATCGCCGAATCGATCGCCCTGTACCGCCTGGCGCGCGGCCAGCCGGAGCTGGTCAAGCGCCATCTGCTGGCCCGGGCCCAGCGAGAGACCGGCCCCGGCGTGGACGTCCGGACCCACTTCTCGCCCGGCTACAAGCCCTGGGACCAGCGCGTCTGCCTGGTGCCGGACGGCGACCTGTTCCGCGTCCTGCGCGAGCGAAGCGCCACGATCGTCACCGACCACATCGCCCGCTTCACCGCGAACGGCATCCTGCTGGCCTCCGGCCGGGAACTGGAAGCCGACGTGGTGGTGCTGGCCACCGGCCTTTCGCTCAAGCTGCTGGGCGGCGCCGCCATCGACGTGGACGGCCGGGTGCTCGATCCCCACCAGGCCATGGCCTACAAGGGGATGATGCTGAGCGACGTGCCCAATTGCGCCATGAGCTTCGGCTACACCAACGCCTCCTGGACCCTGAAGGCGGACCTGACCGCCGGCTACGTCTGCCGCCTGCTGACCTGGATGGACCGGCGAGGGATTGCCATCGCGGTGCCGCGCCGCGATCCTTCGGTGGCGAGTGTACCCTTCCTGAGCTTCACCTCGGGCTATGTCGAGCGCGCCAGGTACCTGCTGCCCAGCCAGGGCGCGCGCAAGCCCTGGCAGGTCTACCAGAACTACCTGCTGGACCTGCTCACCATCCGCTATGGCCGCATCGACGACGGCGTGATGCGCTTCGGTCCGCAAGGAGCGCTGCCATGAAGCTCGGGAACCGCGTGGCCGTGGTCACCGGCGCCGGCGGCGGCATCGGCCGCGCCATCGCGCTGTCGCTGGCGCGCCGCTCCTGCCACCTGGCCTTGTGCGACATCGACGCCGCCGCGGCCGATGCCACCGCCAGGGAAGCGCGCGCACTGGGCGTGCGCACCAGCCTGCACCAGATCGACGTCGCCAACCGCGCCGCGGTGCGCGCCCTGCCCGCCGCCGTGGGCCTGATCCACGGCCGGGTCGACCTGCTGGTCAACAACGCCGGCGTGGCCCTGGGCGGCAGCTTCGAGCAGGTGGCCGAGGACGATTTCGACTGGCTCATGGAGGTCAACTTCCATGCCGTGGTGCGCCTGACGCGCGCCTTCCTGCCGCTGCTGCGCGAGACCGACGAGGCGCGCATCGTCAACCTGTCGAGCATCTACGGCATCGTGGCCCCGCCGGGCCAGACCGCCTATGCCGCCAGCAAGTTCGCGGTGCGCGGCTTCTCCAATGCGCTTCGGCACGAACTGGAAGGCAGCAAGGTCGGCGTCACCGTGGTCCATCCGGGCGGCGTCGCCACCAATATTGCAAAGCGTGCGCGCGTGCCCGCGGACGTCCCGGCGCATGAGGTCGAGCGGGGACGGGCCCAGGCCCAGCGTCTGCTGCGCCTCGATCCGGCACTGGCAGGCGAAGCCGTCGTGCGCGGCATCGAGCGGCGCCAGGCCCGCCTGCTGGTCGGCGGCGATGCGAAACTGGCCGCCCTGCTCGAACGCCTCAGCCCCGTCAACTGCTGGAACTACCTGAAACTCCTCGCCCTGCGAGTCAACACATGATGATCCTGTTCACCACCTGTTGCGCCGCCCTGGCCGCGCTGCCGGAGCACCTGGCCGTACAGGAGCAGCGCTACGGCGAATTGCGTGCCGCTCGCGATCCTGTTCGGGCGCGACGATCGTTTGCCCGCCTGAAAGTGGTCGAAGGCGGCCACATGCCGCCCGTGACCCGTGCCGAGCTGACCGCCAGCTTCATCCCCCAAGCGGCGCACGCACGCCGTACGGCGGCTTGAGGTGAACGCATGATCGTGATCCGCACGCCCCGCCTGGCCCTGCGCACCTGGCGCCCGTCCGACGCCGGCGCCCTGTACGCGATGAACCAGGACCCGCGCGTCATCGAGCACCTTCCCGGCCCCATGGGCATGCAACAGGTCACGGACTTCATGACGGGGCAAAATACGCTGCATGAAGTGACCGGAAGCTGCTATCTGGCCGCCACGCTGGCGACAGACGGCACGCTGGTCGGCTTCGTCGGCCTCAAGCGGCACGACGCCGGCCTCCCGTTCGCGCCCTGCACCGACATCGGCTGGCGCCTGGGCGCGGAATACTGGGGCAAGGGATACGCACGCGAAGCCGCCGAGGCCTGCCTGCGCCACGGCTTCGACCAGCTTGGACTGGACGAGATCGTGTCCTTCACGGTCCCGGACAACCTGCGTTCGCGCGCCTTGATGGAAAACCTGGGAATGCGCCGCGACGAGGCCGGAGATTTTGCGCACCCGGCCCTGCCGGCCGGCCATCGGCTGTCGCGGCATGTCCTGTACCGCCTCGGGCGGGACGACAGGCGGGCCGGGACGCCGCCCGGCTAGCGCTCGCGGGCCGAGGTATCCTGGTCGCGGTCGGTTTCCGTGGTGCGCTGGCCGCCCGAGCCTTGCTGGTTGAGCTCACCCGACTGGCGGTTGCCGGCGCTGCCGCTGCCGAGATTGCCCTTGCCTCCCATGCCAGTGCCGAGCTGGCCTTGCCTGCCGTCGGTCATGAACCCCTTGTCCTCGCATTCGGCGTCCGAACCGCCGGCCAGCAGGTCGTCGGTGCGGCCGGCCTGCAGGTTGCCGCCCTGCCCGGCCTGTTCCGAACCGGACTTGCCGATATCGCCGGTCCCGCCCGCGCCCATGCTGCCCGCGCTGCTGGTGCCGCTGCGCGTGATCTGGTCGTAGCTGCGCCCCTTCGCGTCCTTGCCGTCGCTCTGCATCGTGGCCTCCCTGATGAACTTGTCCATCCGTCCATCATAGGCGAGCCTGCGCCTGTTTCAATAGGCCTGCTGCCGCTCACGCTGTAGGAGTGCTCCGGGTCAGGGCGGGAGGCCTTGCCGTTCGATCGCCTGGATCAGTCTTTCCAAGGCGCAAGGCTTTCGCCTTGGCATGCACCCAGATGCTGACTTCGCCATCGCCGATGCCCAAGCTATTCCGGATCGGCGGCAGCGTCGAACGCGCCTTTTGAGGACTGGGGCGGACGCCATGTACAATTGGGCAACACTGTATGAAAAGCACGCACCCATGACCTCGCCGCCGCAAGCCCTGGTGATCTTCGCCGACCCCGCCCTGCACCGTTCGCGCATCAGCCGCCGCGTCGCCGATGCCGTCCGCAGCCTGCCGAACGTCGTCGTGCAGGACTTGTACGAGCTGTACCCGGACTTCTACGTCGACGTGCGGCGCGAGCGCGCCCTGCTCAAGGACGCCGCCCTGGTGATCTTCGCCTACCAGCTCAGCTGGTACGCGATGCCGGCCCTGCTCAAGGAATGGTTCGACGCGGTGCTCAAGCCCGAATGGTCGGTAGACGGCGGCAACCCGCGCCTGCGCGGCAAGTCCTGCTGGGCCGCGGTAGGCTGCAACAGCCTGCCTGGCGACTACCGGCCCGGCGCACGCCACGGGCACCCGCTGGGCGAGTACCTGGCGTCGCTGGAGCAGACCGCGCACAGCCTGGGGATGCGCTGGATCGAACCCGAAATCTTGTACGGCGCCGAGCACGCCGAGCCGCGGGCGGTCGACGCCTACGCCGAACGCCTGCGCGGCCTGCTGGCCGGGCACCTGGAACACCTGGCCCTCGAGGGAGCCTCCCATGGAACATAGCGTACTGACCGTGGCCATGGTCTACCTGGCCGCCGCCGTCATCGCCGTGCCGATCGCGCGCGCCCTCGGGCTGGGCGCGGTGCTCGGCTACCTGCTGGCGGGGATCGCCATCGGCCCCTGGGGCCTGGGGCTGATCAGCGAGGTCGACACCATCCTGCATTTCTCCGAATTCGGCGTGGTGCTGCTGCTGTTCGTGATCGGGCTGGAGCTGGAGCCCCAACGCCTGTGGTCCCTGCGCCGCTCGATCTTCGGCTGGGGCCTGGCCCAGGTGGGCGGCGTGGCCGCCGTACTGTTCGGTGCGGCCTGGCTGGCCGGCGTTTCCTGGCAGGTGGCGCTGATCGCCGCCCTCGGGCTGTCGCTCTCGTCCACGGCCATCGCCCTCACGACCATGCAGGAACGGAACCTGCTGCCCACGCCGGCCGGGCAGGCAGGCTTCTCGATCCTGCTGTTCCAGGACATCGCCGCGATCCCGATGATCGCCCTGGTGCCGGTGCTGGGCGCGGCCGAGGCCGACCCGCACGGCGGCTGGGCGGGCGTGCTCAAGCCGGCCGCCGTGATCCTGGGCCTGCTGGTGGTGGGCCACTACCTGGTGCGCCCGGTGCTGCGCGTGATCGCCCGCACCCGCATGCGCGAGATCTTCACCGCTTTCGCGCTGCTGCTGGTGATCTCGGTATCGCTGCTGATGCAATGGGTGGAGATGTCGATGGCGCTGGGCGCCTTCCTGGCCGGGGTGTTGCTGGCCAATTCCGAATACCGCCACGCGCTCGAGACCGACCTGGAGCCGTTCAAGGGATTGCTGCTCGGGCTGTTCTTCATCGCGGTCGGCATGTCGGTGGACTTCGGCGTGTTCTTCGCCCAGCCCTGGCGCATCGTCGGCATGGCCGCCGCCTTCCTGGTGCTCAAGCTGCTGGTGCTCTACCTGCTGGCGCACGCCTTCGGCATGGCTGGCCGGCAGCGCACCCTGTTCGCCTTCCTGCTGTCGCAGGGCGGCGAGTTCGCCTTCGTGGTGTTCGGCGCCGCCGCGGCAGCGCGCGCCTTCTCGGCCGAAACGGCCTCGATCCTGGTGGTCGTGGTGGCGCTGTCGATGATGGCCACGCCGCTGCTGCTGATCGTGTACGACCGCGTGCTGGAGCCCTTCTGGAACGGCCGCAAGAAGAAGCGCAAGGCGGACGAGATCGAAGACAACGCGGGCCACGTGATCATCGCCGGCTTCGGCCGCTTCGGCCAGATCGTCGGCCGCCTGCTGCACGCCAACCAGGTTCCGCTGACCATGCTGGACCACGACCCGGACCACATCGACACCCTGCGCGACTTCGGCTTCAATGTCTTCTATGGCGACGCCACCCGCACCGACCTGCTGCGCGCGGCGGGCGCGGCCAAGGCGCGCGCGCTGGTGATCGCGATCGACGGCATCGACGACAGCCTCAAGCTGGCGGCCGCGATCCGCCACGAATATCCGGACCTGATGATCCTGGCGCGGGCGCGCAACATCACCCATTACTACCAGCTGATGGACCTGGGCGTGACCATCATCGAGCGCGAGACCTTCGAATCGGCGCTGATGATGGGCAGGAAGGTCATGGAGCAGCTGGGCTTCGGCGCCTACCTGGCGCGCCAGGCGGCGATGCGCTTCCGCGAGCACAACCTGCAAAGCGTGAACGCGGTCTACCCGTATTACAAGGACCGCGAGCAGTATGTGTCGCTGGCCAAGCGCGCCAACGAGGAACTGCACGCCATGTTCGAGCGCGACTTCGTGGCGATGAAGCGCGACCGCGAGGACGGCGACGAGTAAGTGCATTTCTCGACCTGTCCCCCGCCCGGTCCCGGTTCTCACCCGCCATGCGCGGCATTGGCAAGAATCACCACAGGACACGTGTCCTGCGCTCCAGCGGCGGCGTCCGGAGCATAATTCACACCCAGGTCCACACCGTACAGCGTCGCTCCCAGGAGGATGATCCAGAACAGGCCGGTCAACATGCCCCTGCCGCTGCGCCGCGTGATCCCTCCCTTCCAGCGTGGCGCCGCCAGAAAATGTTCCCATCCCTGAACCCGCGGCTGCAGATAACGGGTTTCCAAGCGCCGGATGTAGTTGCCGAGCAGGCCAAGGTGACGGCCAATCATCAGCGCCCGCAAGCAGCACATCGCCACTAATACGGACGGGATGTACCAGGCAGCTGAATCGGGAAGCTTCCCTGCGTTGGCGAACAGCCACGCGAATATCCCGGCAACCGCGACAAGCCCGGCCGTTTCCAGGGTATTCAGCTCCGACATGGCCGTTTCCACTTCCTTGCGCAAGGTCTGGTACTCTTCCTTGTCGATTCCCGAATCCGACGTTGCGGCGCGCACCGGCCGTTCCGCATGCGCCTGCTCGAGCAATGCGGCGAAGACGCGCTCCGCTTCCGCGGGACCTTTCCGCGCTTTATCGGCCTCATCCTTTGAAAGTTCGCAGAGCCAACCAACAACCAGGCAATCTTTACCCTCGTGTCTGACAACATGAATGCGATAGGCGTCGTCCAGTCTGGTAGTCATGTTGACCTCGGTTCGCTTGTCGGTTGAAGATGCGCTCGCGCTGCTGAATTCCAGTCAAACCGCCGGCAAGGGTCTCCCCGGCGCCAGCATCCTTGCCCGGTCACTCGACTGTATCTGTCTTGTTGGTGGCAGAACAGACGACACTTGGGAGAGCCTCTTGTATCGTAAACGATGTCGTCCTGTTAATGGCGGCTCCTTCCTTCGCGCACATGAAACTCTCGATCCGGCTCCGACCTGTGTCGGCTCAACAACCGGCACGAGCCTGCGGGCGTCGAGTGTCGCGTAAACGCATCGTGAGAGCGTGTTTCCGTGCAGCACTGATATATACTCGGCAGCACGAACCTGACACCTGCGTCCGGCGTCGCGACACCACTCCCAACCGCCACCGCGCCAGTTTCTATCTTGGACACGACCCATCAACCGCTGCCTTCGCCGACCGCTCCGGCCGACGAGAACTCCACGCTGATCGACAACTCGCTGGACCTGCTGGCCCTGCTCGATCACGAAGGACGCTTCATGCGCGTCAACGCGGCGGCGCGCGAGCTGCTGGGCTACGCGCCGGAGGAGCTGGTCGGCCGCCACTACAGCGCACTCGTCCACCCGGACGACCGCTCCGCGGCGGCAAGGATCGACGCCAGCCTGCGCACCGCGTCGCCGGTCCTGCATGACGTACAGCTGCGTTACGTGCGCAAGGACGGCGCAGTGGTCCTGTTGTCGATTGCCGTGCGCTGGTCGGCGGCGCTGCAGCGCATGGCGGTCACCGCGCGTGATATCACCGCGCAGCAGCGCGACCGCGACGCCCTGCGCCAGTCCAAGGAGCGGCTCGACGCCATGCTGGAAAGTATCGGCGACGCGTTCTTCGCCGTCGACGCCGAGTGGCGCGTCACCTACGCCAACCGCAAGGCCGGCGAATTCGTCGGCGTCGAACTGGGCGAGGCGATCGGGCGCCCGCTGCTCGAGGTGGCCCCGGACCTGCAAGGTTCGCAAGCCCTGGCCTTCTACGTCGAGGCGATGGCAAGCCGTGCGCCCCGCGCCACCGAGCTGTTCTGGGAGCCACGCGGGCTATGGGTCGAGATCCGCGTGTATCCGAACGAGGATGGGCTGTCGGTGTATTTCCACGACATCAGCGCCAAGCGCGAGGCCGAAGCCGCCGTGCGCGTCAACGAGCAGCGCTTCCGCAGCCTGTTCGACCAGGCCGGCGACAGCATCATGATCGTCGACCGCAGCCTGTCCATCGTCGCCGTGAACGTGCAGGCCTGCGCTTCCTTCGGCTACACCGAGGAGGAATTCGTCGGCATGGCGGTCACCGACGTCAACCCGGACATCGGCCTTGCGCAGCTGGGCCGCGCACTGCGCGCCGGCCGGCCGCAACTGCTGCGCACCCGCAAGACGCGCAAGGACGGCTCGAGCTTCCCGGCCGAAGTGCAGATCACGCGCATCGAAGACGGGGGCGAGGCGCTCTACCTGGCCATCATCCGCGACCTGAGCGGCCGCGAGGAAGCCGAGCGCCAGCTGCGCGACAGCGAGCGGCGCCTGCGCGACATGATCGCCATGACGCCGGCCGGCTACCTGCTGGCGGGCCCGGACGGCGTGCTACAGGACGTCAACCCTGCGCTGTGCGCGCTGACCGGACACGCGCGCGAGGCGCTGGTCGGCCGGCCGCTGACGGAACTCTTCCTGGCCTTCCCCTGGCAGGCCCTGGCCGACGGCCCCGCCGGCCAGGCCGCCGTGCAGGGACTGGAGGCGGTGATCCGCCACCGCGACGGCCGCCACCAGCACGTGCTGTTCAACGGCAGCATCGAGCGCGGCGCGGACGGCGTCCTGCGCAACCTGACCGGCCTGATGGCGGACATCACCGGCCGCAAGCTGGCCGAAAGCCGCCTGCGCGAGCTGGCCACCCACGACACCCTGACCGGCCTGCCGAACCGCGCCCTGCTCGGCGAGCGCCTCCAGCACATGCTGGACCGCTGCCCGGAGGACGAGTCGGTGGCCGTGATGTTCCTCGACCTCGACCGGTTCAAGGAGGTCAACGATTCCTTCGGCCACGAAATGGGCGACGTGCTGCTGTGCGAAGTGGCGCGCCGGCTCAGCGGCGCCGTGCGCGCGGACGACCTGGTGGCGCGCCTGGGCGGCGACGAATTCGTGGTGGCCGCGCCCTGCGCCACCGGCGCCGCCGGCGCGGCGCGCATCGCCGACAAGCTGCTCGAGGTCCTGGCGGCGCCGGTGGCGGTGGGCGGCCACGACATGGTGGTCGGCGCCTCGATCGGCATCAGCATGTATCCGCGCGACGCCCGCACCCGCGAAACCCTGTTCCAGACGGCGGACACCGCGATGTACCGCGCCAAGTCGTCCGGCCGCAACCGCTACCGCTTCTTCGAGCCCGAGATGACGGTGGCGGCCCAGGTGCGCATGGCGCTCGAGGTGTCGCTGCGCCCGGCGCTGGCACGGCGCGAATTCGAGCTGCACTACCAGCCGCGCATCGACCTGCGCAGCATGGAGCCGGTCGGGATGGAGGCCTTGATCCGCTGGAACCATCCGGAGCGCGGCCGCGTGCCGCCCCAGCAGTTTATCGGCATCGCCGAGGAGACCGGCCTGATCGCCGCCATCGGCCACTGGGTGCTGCTGGAAGCCTGCGCCCAGACCTGCCGCCTGATCGACGAGTACGGCCGTCCGATCCGGGTCTCGGTCAACGTGTCGGCGCGCCAGCTGGCCCAGCCGGGCTTCGGCGCCGAGGTGCGCGACGTGCTGGCGCGCACCGGCCTGCCGCCGTCCTGCCTGGAGCTGGAACTGACCGAGAGCGCGCTGATCGAGGACATCGAGCACACGGCCACGATGCTGCGCGAGCTGAAGAAACTGGGCCTGGCGCTGGCGGTGGACGATTTCGGAACCGGGTATTCGAGCCTGGCTTACCTGCGCCGCTTCCCGATCGACGTGCTCAAGCTGGACCGCTCCTTCGTGATGCAGCAGGACGATACGGTCTCGGCCTTCGAATTCGTGAAGGCCTTCGTGGGGATGGCGCATGCCCTCAACATGTCCGTCGTGGCCGAAGGCGTCGAGACGGCGGAGGTGCTGGACTTCCTGTGCGCGGCGGCATGCGACGAAGCACAGGGGTATTACCTCGGGCGTCCGGCGCCGCTCGATGCGGTGCGCGATCTGCTGGCGCCGAACGCGCCGCGGCTGACGGGCTGATTTCCTGCCCGCGCCGTCAAGGGCGCGAGTAAATCAGGCGGGCCCCGGCTGCTCGGTCCACGTCGGCCCCGGCGTCGTCGGCCTGTCGCCCTCCCACACCAGCGGGTCGATGCACATCCGCCTCCCGCTCATCCCCACATCCCAGGCGTGGTACACGATCCAGGTCTGGGACCCGTCGGGCGACACGGTGAAGGAATTGTGCCCCGGCCCGATCACCTGCCCCTCCCTCGAACTCATCAGGGGTCGCTCCCCTTCCGGCGGCCGCTCCCACGGCCCAAGCGGTTGATCGGCAAGCATATAGCTGACCCCATAGTTCTCGCGTTCCCATGCCCCGCCGCTGTAGAAGCAGTAATAGCGCCCGTCGTGGCGCAGCACGCTCGCCCCTTCCACCGTATGCCAGTCGTACACCGCGTCGTACATCGCCCGCCCGCGCTTGAACAGGTGCCAGTCCGCGTGCGGACGCGCCACCAGGACCGGCTTGCCCTCCAGCCGGGTCATGTCCAGCAGCCGGTCGACCACGATCCCGGTGCCGATACGGTGGTCGCCCTCCTCCTCCAGAAAATCGACGCAGTAGAACAGATACCACTGGCCATCCTCGTCGCGGAAGGGATGCGCGTCGATCGAGAAGGGTTCCGAAGGCACGAGCAGCACCCCGCTGTCCACGAAAGGCCCGGCAGGCCGGTCGGCGACGGCCACCCGCAGCTTGTGGTGCCTGCCTTCCTCGTCGCCCGACGAGTAGTACAGGTAGAACCTGCCGTCCGCGAAAGCGACTTCCGGCGCCCAGAAATGCTCCTCGCCCGGCTGGTCGATGGCGTAGCCGAGATGCTCCCAATGCACCAGGTCATGCGAGGCCAGCACGGGGAAGCGCCCGCCCGCCGCGCTGCCGGGCGCGGTGCCGTAGGCGTAGTAGCGCCCTTCGTGGCGCAACACGAAGGGATCGGCCATGATCTCCGGATAGACCGGATTCGTATACGTCGTCGTCATGCGGTCCCTCCTTACATCCGGTAGCGCAGGCTCAGGCCGTAGGTGGTCGGCGAGTAGCGGATGTCGCGCGGGCGGATCGGGTCGCCCAGGTAGCTCTCGTAGCGCTCCTTGGTCAGGTTGACGGCGTCGAAGTGCAGGCTCAGGTGCTTGTTCAGCTCATAGCCGATGCTCAGGTCCACATAGGTCGAGGCCTTGACGATGCGGTCCTGGCCGAAGCGCGGCTCGGCGATCTGCTCCACGTACTTGCCGCGCCGCGTGGCCGCCAGGCGTCCCGTCCAGCCGCCGCGCTCGTACAGCAGCGCGAAGTTGTAGCTCTGCTTCGCCACGTCGATCAGCGGGGTGGTGGTGAACTCGTCGCCGTTCAGGCCCGTGCGGGTCTGGTTCTCGCCATCGGTCCAGGTGTAGTTGAACTGCGCGCCGAAACCGCTCCAGACGCCGGGCAGGAAGTCGAAGAACTTCTGGATGCCGAACTCCGCGCCCTTGAGCTTGCCCTTGCCCGAATTCTGCGGCCGCGTCACCCGGTAGGTCTGGCCGCTGATGACTTCGGACTGCTCGAAGCGCTGCAGGTAGCCGTCGATATCGCGGTGGAACAGCGCGATCTGCGCATAGCCGTTGTTCTCGAAGTAGTACTCGAGCGTAGCGTCGCTGTTGATCGATTCGGTCGGGTCCAGGTTCGGGTTGCCGCCGGCGCCGGTGCCCGGCGCGTTCACCGTGGGCGGAATCAGGGACAGCGCCGGATTGAGGTCGGCGAAGGTCGGCCGGGTGATGGTCTTGCCGATGCTGAAGTGCGACTGCAGCTTGTCGGTCCAGTTGGCGAGCAGCGACAGGTTCGGCAGCACATTGGTCTCGGAGGTCGACAGGTTGACCGGGCTGACGGTGTCGCCGATGCGGATATTCCCTTCCAGCTTGCGCTTGACCTTGATCACGCGCGCACCCAGGTTGCCGGACACGCCCACGCCGGCCAGCTCGGTCTTGAAGCGTGCGCCCAGGTGCAGGGTCGCTGTGCGTTCGCGCTGCTCGAACAGGCGCATCGGGTCGTCCGCAACTCGTCCCGGGTCGGCGCCGTAGAAAGCGCGCACCACGTCCGCCTGGTCGATCAGGAAGTCGCGCGAAGGCGTGTACCAGGGACCGCCCAGGCGGTCCACCCCAGGCACCAGGGCCTGGAACGCGGGACCGAAGGCCGCCACCGGCGACGGACGCACCGATCCCTGCACGTCGCTGTGGCCCTCGGCCCCATGGAAGCTGGCTTCGCGCGTGGACAGGCGGATGCCGCCGGTCAGCGCGTTGATGAAGCCGCCGTCCATGCGCCACACCGCATCGCTGCGGAACTGGGCCTGCTCGCCCTTCGACTCGCCCCAGTTCTGCACCATCCCGCGCAGCACGAACTGGTTGGGGTCGCGCAGCGGCTGGCTGCTGGTGGGCGTGGTGATCGCGTTGTAGCCGCCATGGCCGTCGCGCCCGTAGGTGTAGACATTCGAGCTGGCGCCCGGGATCTGCTGGTCGACGATCACGGTGTCGTTGATGAAATCCGAGCGCGTCAGCGCCAGGCTGGAATCGACCGACAGCGCGCCCTGGCGGTAGCGCAGGCCGAAATTCAGGTAGTGGGTGTCGGTGCGCTCCTTGACGCCCCAGGTGCTGGTGGCGGTGTACGGGTCCCAGTCGTAGGGTCCGCCGAACTGGGCCGCCGCGGCGGCCGCCGACTGGATCGGGCAGATCACACCCTGGCTGGTCCGGCAATAGTCGCCTTCGGGCGCCAGCACCACGTTGGTCAGGCGCGGCGCCCAGGTGGCGATGTTCAGGATGTAGTCGACCTCGCTGCGGCCGCGGTAGCTGGTGCCCAGGTAATGGGTCGAGAATTCCAGCGCGGGACTGATCTTCCACTGGAAGGCGGCGTGGATGCTGCCGCGCTCGCGGTCGCCCGCGTTGTAGATGCCGCCGATGTTGGGCAGTTCGCCGAGCCGGTCGCCGGGGTTCAGCGGCGCGATCGGCTGGTCGTCGTTCAGGCGCGTGGCGGTGCCGTCCGGGCTGACCGAGAAGATGCGGTCGGGCCGGTCGACCCATTGCACCGGATAGCCCCAGCGCTCCTTGTTCCAGGAGACGTCGAACAGGAAGCCCATTTCGCCCACGCCGGTCTGCCAGCGGTTGCTGGCCATGACACCAACGCCCGGATTGGTCTTGGGCTTGTGGCCGTCCGATCCCTCGACCTCCTGGCGCCGCGCCTCGACGAAGCCGCTGACCGTCTGTCCCTTGAAGTCGAAGGGCGCGCGCAGGCGCACGTTGACGGCGCCGGCGATGCCGCCTTCGAACTGGTTGGCGGTGGCCGACTTGTACACGTCCAGGCCGGCGATCGACTGCACCGGCAGGTCCTGGTAGGACAGGCGGCGGCCGGTGCCGGTGAAGATCTCGTTGCCGTCGACCGTGGTGGCGACGTCCGGCAGGCCGCGGATGATCACGCTGCTGGTCTCGCCCAGGTTGCGACCCACCTGCACCCCGGCGATGCGCTGCAGGGCGTCGCCGGCGGCGCGGTCTGGAAACTTGCCGATGTCCTCGGCGTTGATCGAGTCGACCACCTGCTCGGCGTCGCGCTTGATCTCCTCGGCCGAGCGGATGCTGGCGCGCAGGCCGGTGATCTGGACCGTCTGGATCGGCGCCGCGCCGGGAGCCGGGCTTGTGGCAGGGGGTTCGGAAGTCTGGGCTTGGGCGAAGGCGCCGTGGGCGGCCAGCAGCGTAACGGCCGCGCACACCGGCCTGAGTTTCAGGGTCGTCATGGTGTCTCCTGGTTTCTCTCCGGTCGTAGGCCGGCGCCTGGACAGGGCCGGTTGCCGATCTGAAAATTTTTATTAGTCATAAATATGACTAACTGGTCAAAAAGCTAACCCAAATTCCGGAGAACCGGCGCACCCGACGAGTGGGTAAAATCAGGCCGGCCTGGCCACGGATTCGCGCTCCACCAGAGGGCAATCCATCTTGATATTGGTGCGCCGGGCAAGCGATCCGCGGGTCTGGTCGACCAATGCCTGGGCGGCCCAGCGCCCCATTTCGTAGTTTGGCAACAACACTGTGCTCAGCGGCGGGGTGGTGTAGCGCGCCAGGTCCTGGTCGTCGTAGCCGACGATCGATACCTGCTGCGGCACCTCCAGGCCCAGCTTGCGCGCCGCTTCGATGGCGCCGACCGCCATCAGGTCGTTGGCGCAGAACAAGGCCGTGGGCGGTTCTGGCAGCGACAACAGGTCGAGCGCATGACGGTAGCCGGCGCCCACCTGCCAGTCGCCCTCGCGCACCAGTTGCGGATCGAAGGGAAGGTCGCAGGTCGAGAGCGCCTGGCGGTAGCCCTTGAGCCGCTCGGCGGCGGCTTCGATCCAGCCTTCGCCGTTGATCATGCCGATCCGGCGGTGGCCGTACCGGGCCAGATGCATGGTGGCGGCGAATCCGCCCAGTACTTCGCTCGGCACCACCGACGAATACTGGCGGTCGCGGGTGTGGCAGTTCAGCAGTACCGCCGGCACCCCGGACAGGACGGCCGGCAGGCTGACCGCGCGCGTGAAGATGGCGGCGTAGAGCACGCCCAGCAGGCCCGGATCGGCCAGCATGCGCGCCAGCACCGCGCCTTCCAGCGCCGGGTCGCCGCGGGTGGCGAATACCGCCAGCAGGCAGCCGTGCTCCCAGGCGCCGTCACGCGCGCCCTCGATGGTCTGCATGGCATGCGGGCTGGTGGCCAGTTCGTCGCTCAGGTAGACGATCAGGTTGCGCTCCCGTGGCGCGGCCGGCGGCGCGTGGCGTTCCAGCGGGTAGCCGATCTCGCGGGCGATGCGCAGCACCGCGTCGCGCGTGGCGGCCGACACCTTGGCCCCGCTCATGTGGTTGATGACCAGCGAGACCGTCGATTGCGACACGCCGGCCAGCTTGGCGATGTCGGTCATGGTCGGCCGCCGCGGCCGGGGCGCTTCGCTCATGCCCCGCCGGCGGTGCGGGTGAAGGCCACGCCCTCCTGGTCGAACAGATGGCCACGCGCGGCATCGAAAGCCAGGCCGATGCGCGCCCCGCGCCCCGGACAGGCTTCGTCGGGGCGGCATTTGATGGACACCATCTCCTCGACGCCCGGAACCTGGGCATAGACGATGGTCGCGTCGCCGAGGTATTCGACCAGCGTCACTTCGGCCGAGATGGAGTGAGAAGCGGCATGTTCGTCGTCCAGGCGGACCACGCGCAGATGCTCCGGGCGCACGCCGAGCGTCACCGGCGCGCCGGGCGGCGCCCTGCCGACATCGGCCGCCACCCGCGCCGTGGCGGCGCCCGGCAGGCGCACCAGCACCTCGCGCTCTTCCTCGCCCGCCAGCATCCCGGGCAGGAAGTTCATGCGCGGCGAGCCGAGGAAACCCGCCACGAAGCGGTTCGCGGGATGCTCGTAGAGTTCCAGCGGCGTGCCGGCCTGCTCGATGCGGCCGCCGTTCAGGACCACGATCTTCTGTCCCAGGGTCATGGCCTCGACCTGGTCGTGGGTCACGTAGATCATGGTCGTGTTCAGGTCGCGGTGCAGCCTCGCGAGCTCCACCCGGGTTTGCCCGCGCAGCGCGGCGTCCAGGTTAGACAGCGGCTCGTCGAACAGGAACACCTGCGGCTTGCGCACGATCGCCCGCCCGATCGCCACCCGCTGGCGCTGGCCGCCGGAGAGGGCTTTCGGGCGGCGGTCGAGCAGGTGTCCGATCTGCAGGATCTCGGCCGCGCGCGCCACCCGCTCCGCGATGTCCTCGCGCGGCAACCTGGCCAGCTTGAGCGCGAAGCCCATGTTCTCGGCCACCGTCATGTGCGGGTACAGGGCGTAGCTCTGGAACACCATCGCAATCCCGCGCCGCGAGGGCTCGATGTCGTTGCACACCTGGCCGCCGATCTCCACCGTCCCGCCGCTGACGTCCTCCAGCCCGGCGATGATGCGCAGCAGGGTCGACTTGCCGCAGCCGGAGGGGCCGACCAGCACCACGAACTCGCCGTCCGCGATGTCCAGGTCGATTCCCTTGAGGACGCTGTTGTTCTCGTACTGCTTGGTGATGTCGAGCAGGCGCACATTCGCCATGAATTATCCTTTCAGGCCGGTGGCGGCGAGGAAGCCGTGGGTGACGCGGCGCTGGAACAGCACATAGGCCAGCGCCACCGGCAGCGCCCCGACCAGGGCCGCCGCCATCAGCTGGGCGTAGCGCACGCCGAAGGCGTCGTAGGTCTGGGTCAGGCCCAGCGGAATGGTCATCATGTCGGTCGAAGTGACGATGATGAAGGGCCACAGGAAGTTGTTCCAGGCCGCGATGAAGGTCACGATCGCCATCGCCCACACGATATTGCCCGAGACCGGCAGGTAGACGCTCCACAGGATGCGCAGCGGCCCGGCCCCGTCCATCACCGCGGCTTCGCGGAAGTCGGCGGGAATCGCGTCGAAGAAGCCCTTGAAGACGAAGATCACCACCGGCGCCACCACCTGGGGCAGCACGATGCCGGCATAGCTGTTGATCAGGCCAAGCTGGTTCATCATGCGGAACAACGGCACCAGCAGCGCCTCGAAGGGCACCAGGAAGGCCAGCATGGCGACGGCGAACAGGACCTGGCGGCCGCGGAAGCGCAGTTGCGAGAAGGCGTAGGCGGCCATCAGGCTCAGGGTCATGGTGATCACGGTGACCAGCAGGGCCACCAGCGCGCTGTTGAACAGCCAGCGCCCGACATTGCCGGCCGCGAGCACCTTGCGGAAGGCGTCCAGGGTCCAGTCCCGGGGCAGCCAATGGAACACGGCGGACACGGTCTCGTGCTCCGGTCGCAGGGCCGTGCTCAGCGCCCACAGCAGCGGCGCCACCCACATGGCGGCCAGCAGCAGCGCCGCGCCCGCCCCCACCAGGGTCCAGCCCAGTCCGGATCGGTGCTTCATGCATTCCTCCCGTCCAGCCAGCGCACCAGGCCGGCCTGGGCCAGCGACAGCAGGATCACGATCAGGACGAAGGCCATGGCGATCGCGGCGGCGTAGCCGGCGTCGCTCTGGGTGAAGGCGGTCTCGTACATGTAGTGCAGGGTCACGCGCGTGGTGTTGAAGGGGCCGCCGGTGGTCATGATGTAGGTCTGGCCGAAGATCTTCATCGAGGCGATCAGCTGCAGCACCATCGCCATGCCGGCCACGGGCCGCAGCGCCGGCCAGGTGATGGTGCGGAACAGGGTGAAGCCGCGCGCGCCATCCAGGGCCGCCGCCTCGTAGAGGTCGGCCGGGATGTTGCGCAGGCCGGCCAGGAACATCAGCATGTTGAAGCCGACCGTCCACCAGATGGTGGCGATGGCCACCATGGGCATGGCCCAGGTGAGGTCCGCGAACCAGGCGCGCTGCATGCCGAGCACGTGGTTGACGACGCCCGAGGAAGGCTGGAGCATCCAGTCCGCGATCAGGGTCATGACCGAGATCGGCAGCACGTAGGGCAGGAAGAAGGCGCCCTGCAGCCACGCACCCAGCTTTAACGGGGCGCGCACGAAGCGGTCGACCAGCAGGGCCATGAGCAGCCCGAGCGCCGTCAGCGGCACCACGGTGAGCAGCGCGAAATAGAAGGTGTGGCCGAGGGCCGCCCAGAAATTCGGGTCCCGGACCAGGGTGATGTAGTTGTCCAGGCCGACGAAGGCGTTGGTGCGGGTCAGGCTGCTTTCCGTCAGGCTCAGCCAGAAGGTCTCGAGCGCGGGGAGGAAGAAGAACAGGATGAAGACCGCCGCGAATGGGGCCAGCATGAGCAGCGCGGGCAGGGTCTGGCGCCGCGGCTGCGGCGTGGAAAGGAAGCGCATCGGGGCTCCTAGTAACGCGGCGGGCGCTTGCGCACCAGGCGCGCCGCCTCGGTCTCGAACATGCGCAGGGCCTGCGCGGGCGTCAGCTGCGAGGACAGCGCGGCCGGCATGAACTTGGACGCCATCGCTTCCAGCGGCCCGGCGGCGCCCATGTACCAGGCGTCCGGATCGTAGACCACGTGGTCGGCCACGCCGGCATAGAGCGCGTTGGGCATCAGGGCCAGCGCCTGGGGCGATTCGGCCACCGGGCGGTAGGCCAGCACGTGGCCGCCTTCGGCCCAGCCCAGGGAGTTCTTGCTGACGAAAGCGATGAAGCGCATCACCGCCTTGACCTTGGCCGGCGGCATGGGATGCTTCTCGTTGGCCGGGATCGCGAAGGCATGCGAATCGGCCCAGACGCTGGCGTTGCCGTACATGCGCGGCAGCGGCGCGATGCCGTAGTCGAAACCGAGCGTGCCCTGCCTGGTGGCGCGCACCAGCTCGGGCACCTCCCACACGCCGTTGATCATGAAGCCCGCATTCCCACCCATGAACTGGCTGGTGGAGGCGGCGTAGTCCAGGCCGGCCTGGGCGTAACCCTTCTGGAACCAGCCGGCGATACGCGCCAGCGAGTCCTCGCCCGCGCGGCCGTAGGCGAAGCGCCCATCCTTGATCAGCGGGACACTGCGCTGCGCGAGCATGGTCACCCACAGGCGCCACACGGCATAGGAGCTCTGGCTGCTTTCCATCGTCATGCCGGGGCGGCCGGTGGCCTGGCGCACGGCGCGGAAGGCGTCGGTCAGGGCGTCGATGCCGTCGATGGGCGCCAGCCGGCCCTCGGCGTCGAGCAGGCCGGCCCGGCCGGTGAGGGTCTTGTTGTAGTACAGGACCAGGGGGTGCAGGTCGATGGGGACCGCGTAGATCTTGCCCTGGTAAAGCGACTTTTGCCATTGGCGCGGGTAGAAATCGGTGTCGCTCAGGTCGGCGCCGCTCAGTTCGAAGGGGGCGATGGGCCGCAGCACGCCGCCGCCGGCCAGGTTGACCATGCGCGACAGGTGGACGGTGGCGATATCGGGACCGGCGCCGACCACGGTCGAGGTGATCAGCTTGGTGTAGAAAGGCTCGCCCCACTTCAGCGTGGTGCTGACCACCCTCACCTCGCGCTGGCTGGCGTTGAAGCGCTCGACCAGCGCGCGCATGCGCGCGCCGTCGCCGCCGGACAGCAAGGTCCACATCCTGACTTCGACCTGGGCCAGCGCGGGCAGGCTGACGCCCGCCAACGCGGCCGCCAGCACGGCGCCAGCCAGGCCCAATGCTTTGCACGCCAAGCTCGTCTCCTGCAATGTTTGTTGATGTTTATGAATTAATACTAGCAAATAATTGTTGCTTCGGGCGAGAGCAAACGTGCGGGTGGGCGCAGAAGCCCGGGTTCGAAGAACGTGAATGGCGCCGCGCTGCTAAAATCTTCCCTTTTCGCAGGTGGTGGAAATGGGAATCGGCGTACTCTGCGGCCTCCTGGCCGGCGCCCTGTGGGGCCTGGTCTTCATCGTCCCCGAGCTGCTGTCCACGTTCAGCCCGCTGGAGCTGGCCGTCGGCCGCTACCTCGCCTATGGCGCGATGGCTTTCGCCATCCTGCTGCCCAAGCTGCGCGGCCTGCAGCAGCGCCTGACCCGCGCCGACTGCGCCGCCCTGGTCCGCCACGCCCTGGCAGGCAACCTGGTCTACTACATGCTCCTGTCGGTCGGCGTCCAGTACGCCGGCGTCGGCCCGACCTCGCTGATCGTCGGCATGCTGCCGGTCGTGGTCACCCTCCTCGGCCGCAACGACCACGGCGCCGTGCCGCTGCGCCGCCTGGCCCTGCCGCTGCTGCTGGTCGCGGCCGGCATCGCCTGCATCAACGTCGACGCCTTCGCCCACCCGGCCAGCAGCGATCCCGTGCGCACCGCCGCCGGCATCGCCTGCGCCACCGGCGCCCTGCTGTGCTGGAGCTGGTATGCCCTCGACAACGCCCGCTACCTCAAGCGCAACCCGCACTTCGGCAGCGCCGAATGGTCGGCCCTGTACGGCCTGTCGACCGGCATCCTGGCATTGATCCTGGGCGCGGCGGCGGCCGCCGTCGGCGCAGCCGGCCCGGCCGCGGGCGCGGCGCGCGACTGGTCCCTGTTCTGGACCTGCAACGCCCTGCTCGCCCTCGGCGCCTCCGTGATCGGCAACCAGCTCTGGAACGTGGCCAGCCGGCGCGTGCCGGTCACGCTGTCCGGCCAGCTGATCCTGTTCGAGACCCTGTTCGCGCTGGCCTACGGCTTCGTCTACCGCGGGCACGGGCCGCGCCCGCTGGAGCTGGCCGCCATCGCCCTGCTGGTGTGCGGCGTGACCTGGTCGGTCCGCGCGCACGCTTCCTCACCGGCGGAGCTGGGACACGGAGACCTGGCTGAAGGTGACGGCGTGGCCGGCGCCGCCCATCGCCACCAGGCCTAGTTTCGCCCCCGGCCCCAGGCGGTGGGTCCAGGTGCCGCCGCCCACCCAGTTGCGGCCGTCCTGGCTGGACCAGGCGGTGTAGCGCTCCTCGCCGCCGCCGCGGCGCACGTCCAGCCGCAGCCAGGTCCATTCCCCCGGCGTGCCCACCACCGTGTTGCCATAGCGCGGATGGTGGGCCTCGACCGGCGCCAGTTCCTTCCCGAATTCCACCTGGCGCAGCCCGCCCCGCGCCAATTCCACCAGTTTCACGTAGTTGTCGTCGTCGCGTATCAGCACCAATCCGGCCTGCACCGGCCTGGCGCAGCAGTCGAGCGGCGCGTCCAGGCGCAGGCGGGTTTCGATGCGCAGGTCGCCGGCGGGCAGCGCCGCCGTCAGCACGGGGGCAGTGTCGGTGCCGGCGTGCAGGTCGGTGTCGGTGGTGGCCATGCGCAGGCCCGGCTGGGCCGCCGCCCAGCTTCCCGCCGCGGCAGGCCGCAGCCAGCTCCAGCGCCGGTTCAGTTGCGGCCGGTCGAACCCGTCCTGCCATAACAGGGTTGCGGCGGCTGGCGCCATCGGCGCCGGATGCGCCGCCCGCGTGCCGGGCATCGCTTGCGCAGCATCGGTCGGACCGCGCCCGCCCGCGATCACCGGCCAGCCGTCGACCCACTCGATCCGGTCCAGCAGCACCGGCCGGCGTGTCAGCTTGTCGCGGGCGCTGAAGAAACCCTGCTTGCGGTCGACCGCGTGGTACATGGTCCACCACTGCCCGGTGTCGTCCTTGAACACCGAGTTATGTCCGGCCCCGATCCAGCGGTTGCCGTTCTGGGCCAGCACCGGCGTGCCGCCCGCGCGCGCGGCCGCCATATCGTTGCCCTCGCGGTCGAGGAAGGGCCCTTCCGGCCCCTTGGCGCGGCCGACGTAGAGGCCGTAGCCGGTCAGGGGCCCGTTGCAGCAGTCGGTCGCCGAGGCGAACAGGTACCACCAGCCGCCATGGCGCACGACCTCCGCGCCTTCGTAGCGGTCGTCGGCGCCGATGCGCACCGGGTCGCCCACCAGGCCCATCCCGTCCGAGGACAGGCGCTGCACGAAGATGCCGCCGCCGTAGCTGCCGTAATAGATCCAGCGGTCGCCCTGGTCGTCCTGGGCGATGTCGGGGTCGAAAGTCCAGTGGAACTTGCAGCCGCTGCCCGCGCGGCGCGGCGGCACCACCGGCCGCGCCACCGCTTTCCACGGCCCGGCCGGCGAGGCGCTGGTCGCCACGCCGATCGCGCTGTCCGAGGCGCAGCCCGGCTCCGGGCTGTGGGCGTCGTCCACGTCGGTAATGGTGAAATACAGGAAGTAGCTGCCGTTCATGTACACGGCTTCCGGCGCCCACAGCCCGGCCTTGGGCGCCGCCAGCCCGCGCGGGCGCTCCTCGAAGGCGTCGCCCACGTGGTACCAGTGGACCAGGTCGACCGAACGGAAGATCGGCATCAGGCGGAAGCGCCAGCCGGCCCCGTCGCGCTCCTTGTGACTGATCGGATCGGTGGTGCAGTACAGGTACCAGACCGGATTATCGGTCGTGCGGTCGCGCAGCACGGACGGGTCGGCGCAGCTCTCGGCCAGGCTGCCGTCCGCCAGCCGCAGCGGCAAGGGGTTGGCGAAGGTCTTGGGCGCGGCCGCCGCCGCGGTGCACAGCGACAGGGATAGCGACAGCGCGGCGCAAAGCCGGAATCCAGGTTTGCTCAAGACGTTCTCCTCGGTGTGCTGTTTGTCTCCGGAAAATAAGCGAAGCGCCGGCCACGCGGCGCACGACAGCGGCCCAATTGTGAACATTGTAAAAATGATTCGTTGCACTGACGCATTTTTTTGTTCAATATGCACTTAAACACTATTTCCGGCAGAAATGACCTGCTAGACTGGGGGGATTTTGCATCCCCTAGCGCAAGATAAATTGCCAACAAGAACATACATATGGGGGAAGCGTGGTGCCCTGGCGCCGCGCTGGCACATAAGAAGAGAAACAAGGGAGTGGTCTGAAATGAACGGAATGCGGGGTCGTCCGAACCTGTCGCTGTTGGCGGCGGCTGTCTCGGGCATGGTGATCGGGGCTGTGCATGCCCAGGAAATCGGTGGGCAAGCGGCTAAAGCGCAGTCCGCGGCGCCGGGAGAGATCCCGGAAGTCATGGTGACCGCCCAGCGCGTTCCGGCGCTGGCATCCCGCACGCCGGTGGCGATGAGCGTCCTGGGCGGCGAGCAGCTGGCCAGGGCGGGAACCGACAGTCCGGCGGAACTGGGCGCGCGCCTGCCGAACGTGCACCTCGACCAGGCCGCCGACGGCCTTCGCCTCACCATCCGCGGCGTCAGCAACGCCGACGCCACCGACAAGGGCGACCCCTCGGTGGCCTTCATGCTGGACGGGATCTACATCGCCCGTCCGCCGGGCCAGACCCTCAGCTTCCTCGACGTCGACCGCATCGAGGTGCTGCGCGGCCCGCAGGGCACGCTGTATGGCCGCAACACCACCGGCGGCGCGATCAACGTGATCTCGAACGCGCCGGTGAACCGCTACGAGGGCGCGTTCGGCCTGGAAGCCGGCACCTACGGCAACCGCAAGCTCGACGGCATGCTCAATGTGCCGGTCGGCGAGGCGCTGGCCCTGCGCGCGGCCGTGGCGGTGCGCCGCCACGATCCCTACCTGAAGAACGGCCAGGGTACCCCGCACAGCCTGGGCCTGGACCGCGACGACCGCGACGCCCGCCTGTCGGCCAGGCTGGCGCTCGGGCGCGATGCCTCGCTGCTGCTGCGCTACGACCACAGCCAGACCCACGACAACAACGACCGCTTCGTCCCCGACACCAACTTCTTCAGCGGCATAGCCACCGGCACGCCCACCTGGCGCGCCGGCAGCACCGGCGAGCGCCTGACCAATGCCTTCCGCCCGCCCAACATGGCGCCCCGCCAGGGCCGCCACGAAAAGCGCGCGCGCGGCCTCTCGGCCGACCTGGACTGGGACCTGGGCCCGGCCACGCTGCACTACCTGGGCGCACGCCGCAAGCTGGACCAGGCCATGCTGCTGAACTACTACTACCGCATCACGCCGGCCTTCGCGCTGGGCGTGCTGAACGACTACGACAGCCACAACACCCAGGATTCCCACGAACTGCGCGTGGCCACCAGGGGCGCGGGCCCATGGCAGGCCCAGGCCGGCCTGTACTACTTCAGCGAAGAGACCAATTCGCTGTACAGCTTCCAGGGCCTGCAGATGCTGCGCCTGCCGCCCTACTACGTGTTCCCGGTCGGCCCGACCAAGTCCACCAGCAAGGCGGCATTCGGCCAGCTCACCTACAGCCTGCGCCCCGACCTGCGCCTGACCGCGGGCGCGCGCAGCACCCACGACGACAAGTCGCGCATCGGCTCGACCAACTTCCAGCAAGGCCCGGTGTTCAACCCGGCGACCGACCTGCGCCTGCTGAACGCGGCAAGCATGGCGACCCACAAGACCACCTGGCGCCTGGGCGCAGAATGGGACGTGCTGCCGTCCACCCTGGCCTACCTGACCCTGGCCACCGGCTACAAGGCCGGCGGCTTCAATGACGGCTGCACCGCCGGCACCAGTGCGCTCGGCATCACCTGCCCGGCCGCCGCCGCCGTTCCTTCGAGCCTGCTGTACTACCAGCCGGAGGCCCTGCGCTCGCTGGAGGCGGGCCTCAAGAGCCGCTTCCTGGATGGCCGCGCCACCCTCAACGCCGCCGCCTTCCACTACGACTACACCAACCTGCAGTTGTCCGGCGTCGCGGTCCTGCAGGGCGCGCCGCGCTTCATCACCAGCAACGCCGGCGAAGCGAGCGTCACCGGCCTGGAGCTCGACGGCCAGCTGCGCGTGGGCCAGGCCGGGCGCCTCAACTACGGCCTGACCCTGCTCGACGCCCATTACGAGAGCTACTCGCCGAACGGCGTGGTGTCCTGGAACGGCCGCAAGCTCGACCGCGCGCCCAGCCACGTGTTCACGCTCGGCTACGACCACCGCTTCACGCTGGCCGCGGGCCAGCTCACGGCCGGCCTGTTCGCGCGCGCCAGCGCCGCCTACGTGATCGCCGTCCCGAGCCAGCTGCTCGAATACCGCATCCCCTCGCGCACCGCCACCGACGCCACCCTCGGGTTCCAGCCGCATGGCGCGCGCTGGAGCCTGCTGCTGCGGGCGCGCAACCTCGAAAACAAAGTGCAGCCGATCGCGATCGACAGCTTCGGCATGACCGTGCCGAGCAACCCGCGCACGGTCGACCTGCGCCTCGACTACCGTTTTTAAGCAAGAGGATCACCCGCCACCCACCCGCGCCGACGCGCACTCCCATCAAGAGGATCACAATAAATGACGTCAACGCATCACCGTACCGGCCACGGCTCCTGGTTCACGCTCGCCCTGCTGGGCGCTTTCCTCACCGTCCAGCTGCTGCGCGGCTGGAACGGCCAGACCCAGCTGCTGGTGTTGAGCTCCTTCCTGATGTTCGGCTGCTGCTTCGCCAGCGCCGCGCACCTGCTGGGTGTCAAGGCGGCGCTGCGTTTCGCCTTGATCGCCTTGCCCATCGGCTGGTTCGCCGAGCAGATGGGTTCCTCGCACGGCTGGTTCTTCGGCAAGTACACCTACACCGACGTCCTCGGTCCACGCGTCGGCGACGTGCCACTGGTGATTCCCCTGATGTGGTTCGCGCTCGGCTACTGCGGCTACGTGATCGCCAACCTGATCGCCTGGCAGACCCCGTCCGACGGCGTCACGCCGGTCGGCCAGTCGCTCACCATGTCCTTCCTGGCGGCCCTGGTGATCACCGCCTACGACCTGGGCGTCGATCCTTACATGGTCTACAAGCTCAAGGCCTGGGAAATGGAGAAGAAGGACGGCTGGTGGTTCGGCGAGACCCTGCAGGGCTTCGTGGGCTGGATGCTGATCGCGTTGACGATCGTGTTCCTGTTCCGTCTCAGCCTGCGCAAGTGGCCGCCGCGCGCATCGAGCTCGCTGCGCCTGCGTGACGTGCAGGTGCCGCTCGCCGTCTACGGTGGCCTGATGGTGTTCCAGATCACCCAGGGCTTCCCGGTCGAGACCCGCACCATCGCCACCTTCGTGATGGGCATCCCGCTGTTCTGCGCCATCCTCGGCCTGCAGCGCTGGAACGGCGCCGTGGCGCCGCGCGCGGAGGCCGCATGAAACCGGATGCCCCGCAGCTCCTGGCCGGGGCGACCGCGCCGGCGCTGCGCGCCGATCCGGCGGCCGACGAGGCCGTGGCGCGCATGCTGGGCGACAGCGCCGCCGATCCGGAGCGCCTGTTCCCGCGCATCGCCCTGATCAACGCCGAGCTGGCGCGCTGGGACAGCAACGGCACGCTGGCCGGCTGGCGCGCCTCGCCCGGCGCCGATCCCGCGATCGCCGCCGCCCTCGAAGACTACGTGCGCGCCTGCAGCGTGCTGCCCGAATGGGCCGACAAGGCCTGCATCGCGTGCGCCGAAAAGCTGTTCATGGACATGAGCATGCTGTCGTGCACCTTGCTGTTCTGCTCCAGCCTGCCCGAATGCTACATCCTGCCCGACCTGTCGGCCGTGCTGCAGGCCGCCGGCCAGCTGGAACAGCACACCGACTACCGGGTGCGCTCGACGGCGGCGATGATCTTTCCCGTCATGATGCGCGGCGGCCTGACCGACGCGGCCGGCGGGGGCGTCGCCCAGGCGCTCAAGGTGCGCCTGATCCACGCCACCATCCGCCACCTGATCCTGCGCGGCTCCCCGGGCGCGGGAGCGTGCGCGGCGCCGGTCGCGCCGCTGGCGCCCGCCGGCAAGGGCATGCACCACGCGCTGTACGCGCACGGCTGGGACAGCCGGCGCGACGGGCTGCCCTGCAACCAGGAGGAACTGGCCTACACCCTGCTCACCTTCCACTACGCTTTCCTGCGCGGCCTGCGCCGCCTCGGCCTGGGCCTGCCGCGCGAGGATGAAGAGGCCTACCTGCACGCCTGGAACGTGCTGGGCCACCTGATCGGCATCGAGCGCGAGCTGATGGTCTGGACCATGGAAGACGCCGAGGCGCGCTTCCAGGCCATGCAGGCGCACGGCCGCGCGGTGTGGGACGCCCGCCTGGCCGCCCATCCGGAAGAAACCGATCCGCGTCCGACGCTGGCCGCCGCCCTGATGCAGGCGATGGCCGACGAACTGCCCCTGCGCGTGCTCAAGCCCTTCCCGGTCCTGCTGACCCGCTACCTGTGCGGCAGGCAGGCCAGCCGCGACCTGGGCCTGACCAGGCGCGTCTCACTGCTCTCGCGCGCGCTGTTCGTGCTCGGCATGGGCATGGTGCGCCTGATCGACGCCGTGGTGCGCATCGCCATTCCCGGCTTCTCGATCTCGCGCCTGCTCACCCGCGTCGCCGGCTACCGCCTGACCACCCGCTTTCTGATGGACCAGACCCGCCCGCTCAAGCTTCCCGACGCCCTGCTCGGCCAGGTCGACCAGGCGATGCAGTGCTGGTGCGAAGACCACAAGGCCCCGGCCTTCATGAAACGACTCGAGGCGCGCATGGCGCGCCCTGCACCGCACCCGGAGAAACACCAGGCATGAGCCACACCTTTGCAGCACCCCTGGCGCAGCTGCGCGCCGCGCTTCTGTTCCTGGCCCTGGCCTTCTGCACGGCGGGCGCCCTGGCGACGCCGCTCGAACTTGGCGCCGGGATCAAGCGCGTGGAGGCCTGGCCGGCGGTCACGGTCATGAACGATCCGGAGGCAGGCATGGACCCGGTGGCCGCCAGCGCCGCGCGCGGGCGCTTCGTGCGCCCGGACACCGCCTACGCCACGCTCGGCATGCAAGAGGGCGCGACCTGGGTGCGCATTCCGGTGACGGTCCCGGTGGGAGCGCCCGAGAACTGGGTGATGCAGATCGACTTCGGCCTGCTCGACAAGGTGGATGTGTTCGTCGAGAACGCCGGCGTGGTGCGCAAGGTCGGCACCGCAGGACGCGCCGACGTCCAGGACGGCTGGGCATTGAAAGGCCGCGTGCCCGCGGTCGTGATGCGGCTCCAGGCCGGCGCGCAGCAGACGGTCCTGATACGGGTGGAAAGCCACGGCGCCTTCATCCTGCCGATCGAGTTCCTGCAGCCCGACGCCTTCCATGGCGCCTCGCTCGCCGAGCAGATGCTGCAGGGCCTGATGCTGGGCCTGGGCCTGTGCCTGTTTCTGTACAGCGTGGGCCAGTGGGTCACCCTGCGCGAGCACCTGTTCGGCAAGTACGCGCTGCTGGTCGGCGCGGTGACCCTGTATTCGGCCTGCTGGTTCGGCATCGCCGACCAGTTCCTCTGGCAGGACAATGCCTGGCTAAGCGAGCACGGGGCCGGCCTGGCCTCGATCCTCGCCTCCTGCGGCGCCTACCTGTTCGTCGAGCAGTCGCTGGCCCGTCCGGGCATGGACCGCCTCTTCAGCCGCCTGATGAAGACCCTCGCCGCGCTGTGCGTGATCAGCGCGATCGGCTTCGGCGCGGGCCTGATCAGCCACCACTACCTGGTGGCCATCATCGGCACCCTCGGCATCCTGCCGATGCTGCTCGGCCTGCCGGGCGCCTTCCGGCGCGCGCGCGCCGGGGATGCGGTCGGCACCTATTTCCTGATAGGCTGGGCGGTGAGCTTCGGCGCGGCGCTGGTCTCGGCACAGATGATCAACGGCGCTCTGCCGGCCAATTTCTGGACCATGCACGCGCTCGAATTCGGCAGCACCTTCGACATGCTGGTGTTCATGCGCATCCTGGGCCTGCGCACCAAGGCCATGCAGACCGCCATGCTGCGCGCCGAAGCGGGCGCGCGCATGAAGTCGGAATTCCTGGCCAACATGAGCCACGAGATCCGCACTCCGATGAACGCCATCATCGGCATGAGCCGCCTGGCCCTGATGGCGGAACCGAACGCGAAGCAGCGCAACTACTTGTCCAAGATCCTGGGCGCCAGCGAGCACCTGCTGGGGATCATCAACGACATCCTCGACATCTCCAAGATCGAGGCCGGCAAGCTGACCATCGAAAAGGTCCCGTTCGAGCTCGACGAGATGCTCGACCACCTGTCCAGCCTGACGGGCCTGAAGACCGACGCCAAGGGCCTCGAGCTGATCTTCCGGGT
>CBIHLT010000033.1:0-29779 GCA_966210615.1 uncultured Massilia sp. | reverse complement strand
CCAGATGTTCATGGGCGACGTCGGCGCGCTGGCGCTGGGCGGCGCGCTCGGCACCCTCGCCGTGATCGTGCGCCAGGAAATCGTGCTGTTCATCATGGGCGGCGTGTTCGTGGCCGAGACCCTGTCCGTCATCATCCAGGTGAGCTGGTTCAAGTTCACCAAGAAGAAATACGGCGCCGGCCGCCGCGTGTTCCTGATGGCGCCGCTGCACCACCACTTCGAACAAAAGGGCTGGAAAGAGACCAAGGTCGTCGTCCGCTTCTGGATCGTGACCATGATGCTCATCCTCGTTGGCTTGTCGACTCTGAAACTGCGCTGATGAACTACGAAGGCAAATCCGCACTGGTACTGGGCCTGGGTGAATCCGGGCTGGCAATCGCGCACTGGCTGGCGCGCTGCGGCGCGCGCGTGCGCGTGGCCGATACGCGCACCGAACCGCAGCGCCTGTTCGCCCTGCGCCAGGCGGTGCCGAACGCCGAATTCGTCGGCGGTGAGTTCAATGCCGGCCTGCTCGACGGCGTCGACTTCGTGGCCGTCAGCCCGGGCCTGGCGCCGAACCGCGAACTGGCAGCGATCACTCCGGCCGCGCACGAACGCCGCATCCCCGTGTGGGGCGAGATCGAGCTGTTCGCCCAGGCCCTGGCCCACCTGCGCCAGGAACGCGGCTATGCCCCGAAAGTCATCGCCATCACCGGCACCAACGGCAAGACCACCGTCACCAGCCTGACCGGCCTGCTGTGCCGCCGCGCCGGCCTGTCGACCCGCGTGGCCGGCAACATCAGCCCGGCCGCGCTCGACGTGCTGCGCGAAGTCCTCGACAACAATGACTTGCCGCAGGCCTGGGTGCTGGAACTGTCCAGCTTCCAGCTGCACACCACCTTCAGCCTGCAGGCCGACGCGGCCACGGTGCTGAACGTGACCCAGGACCACCTCGACTGGCACGGCAGCATGGACGCCTATGCCGCCGACAAGGCGCGCATCTTCGGCGCCGACACCGTGCGCGTGCTGAACCGCGACGACGCCATCGTGATGCGCATGACCGCCGTCGACAGCCCGGTCCACACCTTCGGCACCGGCGAACCTTCGGAACCGAACAGCTTCGGCCTGGTCAACGAGCGCGGCGTGCTGTGGCTGGCCAATGCGGCCGCCGCCGACGACGAGCCGGTCAAGAAACTCAAGAAGGGAGAGCTGCCGCCGCCGGTCGAAGTGAGCGTGAACCGCCTGATGCCGGCCGACGCGCTGCGCATCCGCGGCATCCATAACGCTTCCAACGCCCTGGCCGCGCTGGCCCTGTGCCGCGCCTGCGGCCTGCCGCTGGCGCCGCTGCTGCACGGCCTGCGCGAGTACGCGGGCGAGCCGCACCGCGTGGAACTGGTCGCCAGCATCGAGGGCGCCGACTATTACGACGACAGCAAGGGCACCAACGTGGGCGCCACCGTCGCCGCGCTGGAAGGCCTGGGCAAGGCCTTCGCCGGCGACGACCAGCAGATCGTGCTGATCGCCGGCGGCGACGGCAAGGGCCAGGACTTCGCGCCGCTGGCCCTGCCGGCCTCGCGCTACGTGCGCGCCGTGCTGCTGATCGGCCGCGATGCGCCTGCCATCCGCGCCGCCATCGAGCCGACCGGCGTGCCGGTGTTCGACCTGCCCAGCCTGCCGGAAGCGGTGCGCCGCGCCGCCGGGCTGGCCAAGGCGGGCGACGCGGTGCTGCTGTCGCCGGCCTGCGCCAGCCTCGACATGTTCACCAACTACGCGCACCGCGCGCAGGTGTTCGTCGACGCCGTCCGTGACATCGCGCTCGAGAAGGGGCAGGAAATCTGATGGCTTTCCAGATTCCGTTCAAGTTCTCGGGCAGCGCCAGCGACGCCGTCGTCGGCGGCCGCAGCCGGCCGTCCAAGATGATGGACTACGACCAGCCCCTGGTGTGGGTCACCGTCCTGCTCATGCTGTTCGGGCTGGTGATGGTGTATTCGGCGTCGATCGCGTTGCCGGATTCGCCCAAGTTCGCTTACCTGGGGGACAAGAACGAGTATTTCCTGTATCGCCAGATGATGTACATCGCGGTCTCGATGGCCGCCGCCGCCGTGGTCTTCCGCGTGCCGATCGCCGTCTGGCAGAAGTACGCGCCCCTGCTTTTCATCGGCACCCTGGTGCTCCTGATGATCGTGCTGATCCCGGGCATCGGCGTGTCGGTCAACGGCGCGCGCCGCTGGCTGCCGCTCAAGGTCATGAACCTGCAGCCGTCCGAGCTGATGAAGATCGCTGCCGTGCTCTACGCCGCCGACTTCACGGTGCGCAAGCAGGAATACATGCACAAGCTGACCAAGGGCTTCCTGCCGATGATGGTCGCGATCGGCCTGGTCGGCGGCCTGCTGCTGATGGAGCCGGACCTCGGCGCCTTCGGCGTCATCGTCTGCATCGCCATGGGCATCCTGTTCCTGGGCGGGATCAACATCGTCTGGTTCGGCGGCATCGGCGCGCTGCTGGTGGTGATCTTCACCTCGATCATCGCGCTCTCGCCGTTCCGCCGCGCCCGCATGTTCGCCTACCTCGACCCGTGGCAGGAAGACAATGCGCTCGACAAGGCCTACCAGCTGACCCACTCCCTGATCGCCTTCGGCCGCGGCGAGTTCTTCGGCGTCGGCCTGGGCTCGAGCGTGGAAAAGCTGCACTACCTGCCGGAAGCCCACACCGACTTCATCATGGCCGTGATCGGCGAAGAACTCGGCCTGGCCGGCGTGCTGGCCGTGGTCGCGATGTTCTACTGGCTGGTCAAGCGCGCCTTCGACATCGGCCGCCAGGCCATCGCCCTCGACCAGGTCTTCGCCGGCCTGGCCGCCAAGGGCATCGGCATCTGGATCGGCGTGCAGACCTTCATCAACATGGGCGTGAACCTGGGCCTGCTCCCGACCAAGGGCCTGACCTTGCCGCTGATGAGCTTCGGCGGTTCGGGCGTGATGTTCAACTGCGTCGGCCTGGCGATCCTGCTGCGGATCGACTACGAGAACCGCGTGCGCATGCGGGGAGGCCGGGTATGACGAAGCGTTTGATGATCATGGCGGCCGGCACCGGCGGCCACATCTTCCCGGGCATCGCGATCGCGCAGACCATGCGCGCGCGCGGCTGGGAAGTGAGCTGGCTGGGCACCGCCCACGGCATGGAAACCGACCTGGTGCCGAAAGCCGGCATCGCGATGGACAGCATCGACTTCGCCGGCCTGCGCGGCAAAGGCCTGGGCCATACCGTCAAGGGCGCCTTCAAGATGCTGAACAGCTTCCTCGCCTGCCGCCGCATCCTGGCCAGTCGCAAGCCCGACGTGGTGCTGGGCATGGGCGGCTACGTGACCGTGCCGGGCGGCCTGATGGCGCGCCTGCGCGGCGTGCCGCTGGCCCTGGTGAATGCCGACGCCGCGCTGCTGCTGTCGAACAAGACCCTGGCGCCGATGGCGGACCGCGTGCTGTTCGGCTTCCCGGCCGATTTCGGCAAGGCGGCCGACCGCGCCGTCGTCACCGGCAACCCGGTGCGCCAGGCGATCCTGGACCTGCCTGCGCCCGCGCAGCGTTTCGCTGGCCGCGGCGGCCCCCTGCGCGTGCTGGTGGTGGGCGGCAGCCTGGGCGCGAAAGTGCTGAACGACAGCGTGCCTGCCGCGCTGGCACTGATCGACCCGGCCGTGCGTCCCATCGTGACCCACCAGTCGGGGAAGAAGAATATCGAGGCCCTGCGTGCGGCTTATTCGCAGGCGGGTGTCAACGCAAACGTGGTCGACTTCATTGATGACATGGCCGCGGCCTACGCGGAGGCCGACCTGGTGATCTGCCGCGCGGGCGCGATCACGGTGTCGGAACTGACGGCGGCGGGCGTGGCCAGCGTGCTGGTGCCGTTCGTGGCCAGCACCACCAGCCACCAGCGCGACAACGCGGTCTGGATGGATGCTCAAGAGGCGGCGGTGCACCTGCCGCAGGGCGAACTGGATCCGCAGCGGGTGGCAAGCCTGCTGCAAACGACCACGCGCGAGCGTTGCCTGGCCATGGCCGAGGCGGCGCGGCGCGTGGGCAAGCGCGACGCGAACGACGCGATCGCCCGCGAGATTGAGAAACTGAACGAACAACTGGCAAGGTAAAAGGCGCATGCAGCACAAGATCAAGAATATTCACTTCGTCGGCATCGGCGGCAGCGGCATGAGCGGCATCGCCGAAGTGCTGGTCAATCTCGGCTACAAGGTGTCGGGTTCGGACCTGAACAGCAATGCCGCGAGCCAGCGCCTGGCCGATCTCGGCGCCAAGGTCTACCTCGGCCACAAGGCCGATCACGTGGCGGGAGCCGACGTGGTCGTGACCTCGACCGCCGTCAACGAAGCGAATCCGGAAGTGGTCGCCGCGCGCGCCGGCAAGGTGCCGGTGGTCCCGCGCGCCATCATGCTGGGCGAACTGATGCGCCTGAAGCGCGGCATCGCCATCGCCGGCACCCACGGCAAGACCACCACCACCAGCCTGGTGGCCTCGGTGCTGGCCCAGGGCGGCCTGGATCCTACTTTTGTGATCGGCGGCCGCCTGACCGCGGCCGGCGCCAACGCCAAGCTGGGCTCGGGCGAGTACATCGTGGCCGAGGCCGACGAGTCGGATGCCTCCTTCCTGAACCTGTCGCCGATGATCGAGGTGATCACCAACATCGACGCCGACCACATGGACACCTACGAGCACGACTTCGAGAAGCTCAAGGCCGCGTTCGTGCACTTCACCCACCGCCTGCCGTTCTACGGCCGCGCCATGCTGTGCATCGACGACCGCCACGTGCGCGACATCCTGCCGCAAGTGACCAAGCCGGTGACCACCTACGGCTTCTCGGAAGAGGCCGAAGTGCGCGCCATGGATGCCTACGCCGAAGGCGTGCAGATGCACTTCACCGTGCGCCAGGCCGGCTACCCGGACACCAAGTTCGTGCTGAACCAGCCGGGCATGCACAACGTGCTGAACGCCTGCTCGGCCATCGCCATCGCGCGCGAGATCGGCATCGACGACGCCGCCACCGCCCAGGGCCTGCTGGAATTCCGCGGCGTGGGCCGCCGCTTCACCCGCTACGGCGAAGTGGCGCTGCCCGCGGGCGGCAGCTTCACCCTGGTGGACGACTTCGGCCACCACCCGGTCGAGACCGAGGTGACCCTGGCCGCCGCGCGCGCCGCCTATCCGGGCCGCCGCCTGGTGCTGGCCTTCCAGCCGCACCGCTACAGCCGCACCCGCGACCTGTTCGAGGACTTCGTGAAAGTCCTGTCGACCCCGGACGTGCTGCTGCTGGCCGACGTCTACCCGGCCGGCGAAGCGCCGATCGTGGCCGCCGATGGCCGCGCCCTGTCGCGCGCGCTGCGCACCGGCGGCAAGCTGGAACCGATTTTCGTGGAGGCGATCGCCGACATGCCCGCAGCCATCATGAACGTGGCGCGCGACGGCGACGTCGTCATCACCATGGGCGCGGGCTCGATCAGCGGCGTCCCCCACCAACTGACCATTGCAAAGGCTTGATAGATCGTGAACACCACCACCACTTTTGATCCGGCGTCCCTGGGCAAGGTCGGCGTGCTGTTCGGCGGACGCTCCGCCGAGCGCGACGTTTCGATCATGTCCGGCACCGGCGTGCTGAACGCGCTGAAGAGCCGCGGCATCGACGCCCATCCGTTCGACCCGGGCACCCAGAGCCTGGCCGAGCTGGCCGCACAGAACTTCGACCGCGTGTTCATCGCGCTGCACGGCCGCTACGGCGAGGACGGCAGCCTGCAGGGCGCGCTGGAGCAGCTGGGCATTCCCTATACCGGCAGCGGCGTGATGGCCTCGAGCGTCGGCATGGACAAGATCACCACCAAGAAGATCTGGATCATGCACGGCGTGCCGACCCCGAAATACGCGAGCATCGATGCCACCACCGACCTCGACAAGGTAATCGCCGACATCGGCCTGCCGCTGATCGTCAAGCCGCCGCTGGAAGGCTCGACCATCGGCATCACCAAGGTCGGCAAGGCCGAGGAATTCAAGGCCGCGGTCGACCTGGCCGCCGGCTTCGACGAAGTGGTGCTGGCCGAGGAATTCGTGACCGGCCGCGAGTTCACCGTGGCGGTGCTGGGCACCGGCGCGCAGGCCCGCGCGCTGCCGATCGTCGAGATCGTGGCCCCGGAAGGCAACTACGACTACCAGAACAAGTACTTCACCGACGACACCCAATACCACTGCCCGGCGAACCTGCCGGCGGACCTGGCCGAAGAGATCCAGCGCCACGCCGTGAACGCCTACCGCGCGCTCGGCTGCGAGGGCTGGGGCAGGGTGGACGTGCTGGTGCGCGAGAGCGACATGCGTCCCTTCCTGCTGGAAGTGAACACCTCGCCGGGCATGACCGGCCACTCGCTGGTGCCGATGGCGGCGCGCGCGGTGGGCATCAGCTACGAGGACCTGTGCGTGGAAATCCTGCGCTCGGCACGCCTCAAGATGGGCAAGGCAAAGGGATAAGCGCAGATGTGGCATGACGTCCGGTCCCTGAATGCAAGCGCCAGCGCGGTGACCGCGCTGACGGTGCTCGCCTGCCTCGCCTCGATCGTGTGGTGGCTGTCGCAGCTGCCCATGTTCTCGCTGCGCGCGGTGATGGTGGAAAGCATGTACGGGATCGACCTGCGCCATGTGAACGAGCTCACGGTGCGCAACGGCGTGATCGGCAAGATCCGGGGGAATTTCTTTACCGCCGACCTGGAGCAGGTGAGGACCACCTTCGAGACCGTGCCCTGGGTGCGCCGCGCCACGGTGCGCCGCGAGTGGCCGAACCAGCTGATCGTCGAGGTGGAAGAGCACGAGGCGCTCGGCACCTGGGGCGAGGATGGCCGCCTGCTGTCGGTCAAGGGCGACGTCTTCACCGCCAACCTCGGCGAGGCCGGCGACGATCACGAACTGCCGGCCTTCGACGGCCCGGCAGGGAGCGAAAAGGAAGTGCTGGCCCGTTTCACCGAGTTGCGCGCGCAGTTCGCCAAGGTGGAACTGAAGCCGCAAGCGCTGTCCCTGTCCAACCGGTACGCCTGGACCGTGAAGCTGGACAACGGGATGAGCGTGGCATTGGGACGCGAGCAGGACCGCAACACGCTGAAGCACCGCGTGCAGCGCCTGGTCGGCGTGTACCCGCAGCTGGTCGCCCGGCTGCAGGAAGGGCGCATCGACACGATCGACATGCGCTACCCGAACGGACTGGCCTTGTCCTCGGCCGCACTGAGCGTGCCGCTGGATGCGACCAAGCCGGTCAAGGCGGCGAAGAAGAAACCGAATACGACAACCAAAACAAGCAAGCACATCTAAGCAGGCAAACAGCAATGACTAAAGACGCGAAAAA
Source organism: uncultured Massilia sp. (assembly GCA_966210615.1). GTDB lineage: Bacteria > Pseudomonadota > Gammaproteobacteria > Burkholderiales > Burkholderiaceae_D > Telluria. The sequence continues at coordinate 22,426 of CBIHLT010000033.1, read as the reverse complement.
CCTGATCGTCGGCCTCGACATCGGCACCTCCAAGGTGGTGGCGGTGGTGGCCGAAGTGATGTCCGACGGACGCCACGAGGTGATCGGCCTCGGTCAGCACGAGTCGAAAGGATTGAAGAAAGGCGTGGTCGTCAACATCGAGGCCACCGTCGAGTCGATCCAGCGCGCCCTCGAAGAGGCGGAGCTGATGGCCGACTGCAAGATCCGCAACGTCTATGCTGGCATCGCCGGCAGCCATATCCGCTCGTTCAATTCGAGCGGCATGGTGGCGATCAAGGACAAGGAGGTCACCGCCACCGACGTGGCGCGCGTGATCGAGACCGCCAAGGCTGTCAACATCCCGACCGACCAGCAGCTGCTGCACACGGTGCCGCAGGAATTCATCGTCGACAACCAGGAAGACGTGCGCGAGCCGATCGGCATGAGCGGCATCCGCCTGGAAGTGCGGGTGCACATCGTCACCGGCGCCGTGTCGGCGGTGCAGAACATCGTCAAGTGCGTGCGCCGCTGCGGCCTCGAGGTCTCGGACCTGATCCTGCAGCCGATGGCCTCGGCCGACGCCGTGCTGACCAACGACGAAAAGGAACTGGGCGTGGTCCTGATCGACATCGGCGGCGGCACCACCGACATCGCCGTGTTCTCGGACGGCGCGATCCGCCACACGGCGGTGATCCCGATCGCGGGCGACCAGATCACCAGCGACATCGCGATGGCGCTGCGCACCCCGACCGGCGAAGCAGAAGATATCAAGATCCGCTACGGCGTGGCCAAGCAGGTGCTGGCCGACCCGGGCGAGACCCTGGAAGTACCGGGCCTGGGAGACCGTGGCCCGCGCGCGCTGTCGCGACAAGCGCTGGCGGCCGTCATCGAGCCGCGCGTGGAAGAACTGTTCGCGATGGTGCACCAGGTGGTGCGTGAATCCGGTTACGAAGGGGTGCTGTCGTCGGGCATCGTCCTCACCGGCGGCAGCGCGATCATGCCGGGCATGATCGAGATGGCGGAAGACATTTTCCTCAAACCGGCGCGCCTCGGCACGCCGGACTACCGCGGCCAGTTGGCCGACGTGGTGCGCAGCCCCCGCTACGCCACCGTGCTCGGCCTGCTGCTGGAAGCGAAGAAGCAGTACCTGCGCGGCCACATCGTGACGCGTCAGGATGGTTCCGTGAAGGCAGTGTGGCAGCGTATGAAGGAATGGATAGCCGGGAATTTCTGAAGCAGGGATCGTCGTAGAAAAATTCGTAAAAAATTCGTCGTAAAAAGTCGTCACTAATTACAGATTTTTAAATACAATCGCAGTTACCGGATGAGGCGCACATTTCGAGCCTCGCCTCGCACCGGGACCGCATTTTGAATATTAGGAGTTCATCATGGAGTTCGATATGGTCGATAACGCAGCACTGGGAACCGTGATCAAGGTTGTCGGCGTCGGTGGCGCCGGCGGCAACGCGGTTCAGCACATGATCAATAAGGGTGTGTCCGGTGTTGAGTTCATCGCCGCCAACACGGATGCGCAGGCGCTGGCCGCCTCGAGCGCGCACAACGTGATCCAGATCGGCCCGTCCGGCCTGGGCGCCGGCATGCGTCCGGAAGTCGGCCGCCAGCTGGCCGAGCAATCGCGTTCGCGCATCGAAGACGCGCTGCGCGGCGCGCACATGGTCTTCATCGCCGCCGGCATGGGCGGCGGCACCGGCACCGGCGCCGCCCCGATCGTCGCCGAAGTCGCGAAGTCGATGGGCGCCCTGACCGTGGCCGTGGTCTCCAAGCCGTTCTCCTACGAAGGCCAGAAGTGCATGGACGTCGCCGAGTCCGGCCTGGAAGAGCTGACCAAGCACGTGGACTCGCTGATCGTGATCCTGAACGAGAAGCTGGAAGACATCTACGAAGACGAATCGATGCTGGACTGGATGAAGCACGCCGACGACGTGCTGAACAACGCGGTGGCCGGCATTGCCGAGATCATCAACGTGCCGGGCCACATCAACGTCGACTTCAACGACGTCAAGACCATCATGAGCGAGCAGGGCAAGGCCATGATGGGCACCGCGACCGCCTCGGGCGTGGACCGCGCGCGCATCGCCGCCGAGCAGGCCGTGGCGTCGCCGCTGCTGGACGGCATCGACCTGTCGGGCGCCAAGGGCGTGCTGGTCAACGTGACCGCAAGCCGCGGCCTGAAGGGTAAGGAAATCAAGGAAGTCATGGCTGCAGTCCGTGCCTTCGCCGCGCCGGACGCCTCGATCGCGCAAGGCATCGCCTACGACGACGCAATGGGCGACGAGCTGCGCGTGACCGTGGTCGCGACCGGCCTGGGCAAGAACAAGAAGATCCAGCTGGTGCAGCCGCAGCCGATGCTCAAGACCGGCACCTACAATGCCCCGACCATGGCGGGCGCGGCCTCGGTGTCCGGCGGCATGGCCATGGGCGCGGCCGACACCGCCGTCGGCGGCCTGAAGCAGCCGGCCGTGTGGCGCCGCGAGCAGGCATCGGAGCAGGTGCAGGCGATGCAGCGCAATGGCGTCGAGACCTACGACATTCCGGCCTTCCTGCGCAAGCAGGCCGACTAAGCACCAGTCGGCCGGACTCCTGAAGGGGCCAGCGCGAGCTGGCCCTTTTTCTTTGGCTTCAAGCGCCAACCTGGGCCGCCCGATGCAAGGACCTCAGGGATCGGCGATAATTGCCGGATTCTCAAAACACCTCAAGGAGCACACATGACCATTCAAATCGGCGATCGCCTGCCGGAAGGCACCCTGTCGGAATTCATCGAGACCGAAACCGCAGGCTGCTCGCTTGGTCCAAACACCTTCCAGGTCCGCGACCTGGTGGCGGGCAAGAAGATCGTGATCTTCGGCCTGCCGGGCGCCTACACCCCGACCTGCTCGGCCCAGCACGTGCCGGGCTACGTCAAGCACGCCGAGGCCCTGAAGGCCAAGGGCGTGGACGAAATCTGGTGCATCTCGGTCAACGACGCCTTCGTGATGGGCGCCTGGGGCCGCGACCAGAAAGCCACCGGCATCGTGCGCATGATGGCCGACGGTAACGCCGCCTACTCCAAGGCCCTGGGCCTGGACGCCGACTTCTCCAAGCACGGCATGGGCACCCGCTCGCAGCGCTACTCGATGCTGGTCGAAGACGGCATCGTCAAGCAGCTGAACGTGGAAACGGCCGGCTTCGAAGTCTCGAGCGCCGAGAAGATGCTCGAACAACTGGGCTGATTCCAGCTCATCCCTGCAAACGGCGCCGCGGCGCCGTTTTTTAGTCATGATCATCAATACCGAAACCCCCGACCAGCCCGAAATCCGGGCCATGCTGGACAAGCTCGACGCCTACCACGCAGAGCTGTACCCGGCCGAATCCAACCACCTGCTGGACGTGGACTCGCTGCTGCGCGAGGACGCGCTGTTCCTGGTCGCGCGCGACGTGGGCGGCGCGGCGGTCGGCTGCGCGGCCCTGGTCAACCGCGGCGGCTACGGCGAGATCAAGCGCATGTACGTGGACGAAGCCACGCGCGGCCGCGGTACCGGCGCCCAGTTGCTGGAACACCTCACCATGTTCGCGCGCATGTCCGGCCTGCAGGCCCTGATGCTGGAAACCGGCATCCACCAGGCGCCGGCGATCCGCCTTTACGAGCGCGCCGGCTTCGTGCGCCGCGAGCCCTTCGGCGACTACCAGGCGGATCCCCTGAGCCTGTTCATGGAAAAGCGCCTTTGAAGCATTCGGGCAAGAACCTGTACAGCATCTACGCGATGCTGCTGGCCGTCTTCATGTTCGCCATGATGGACACGGCCATGAAGCTGCTGTCGGCGCGCTACCCGGCGATGCAGGTGGCGGCCCTCCGCTCGCTCAGCTCGCTGCCGCTGGTGGCGGCCTATGTGGGCTGGCGCGGCGCCTACGGCGGCATCCTCCAGGTGCGCTGGTCGATGCAGGTGCTGCGCGCGCTGCTCGGCATCCTGATGCTGGCCCTGTTCGCCTATGGCCTCAAGAAACTGTCGCTGGCCGAAGCCTATTCGATCTTCTTCATCGCCCCGGCCCTGATCACGGCGCTGTCGGTGCTGTTCCTCAAGGAGCGCGTCGACCTGGCGCGCTGGGTGGCGATCGGCGTCGGCCTGTGCGGCGTGCTGGTGGTGCTGCGCCCCGACGGCGCGGGCTTCCTTACCATCGGCGGCGTGGCCATTCTCGGCTCGGCGGCCTGCTACGCGGTATCGGCGGTGACGGCGCGCATCCTGGCGCGCACCGACCGCAGCGAGCACATGGTGTTCTGGCTGATGCTGATGATGGCCATCGGCGCCAGCGCCATGGCGGCCCCGGACTGGGTCGGCATGCGCACGGCCGACATACCGCTGCTGTGCGGCCTGGCGGTGACGGGCTTCATCGGCCAGCTGGCGATCACCGAAGCCTTCACCAAGGGCGAGGCTTCGAGCGTCGCGCCTTTCGAGTATTCGGCCCTGGCCTGGGGCGTCGGCCTGGACTGGCTGCTGTGGAAAGCGCTGCCCGACGGCTACACCTTGCTGGGTGCGGCGATCATCATCGGCAGCGGTTTGTATCTGATTCGCCACGAAAAACAGCACGTCGAATCCGAGCACCCCTGAGGAGCAGGGCGCCGCCGGCAAGGCTGGAAGAGCCGGGCTATAATCGGCGGATGCTGAAACAACGAACCATCAAAGAACTCGTCCGCACCACCGGCGTCGGCCTGCACTCGGGCCGCAAGGTGGAGCTGACCCTGCGCCCGGCGGCCGCCGACACCGGCATCGTGTTCCGCCGCGTGGACTTCGACCCCATCGTCGAGATCCCCAGCAGCGCCGAGGTCGTGGGCGACACCCGCATGGCCTCGGTCCTGATCAAGGACGACGCCCGCGTCTCCACCGTCGAGCACATCATGTCGGCCTGCGCCGGCCTGGGCATCGACAACCTCTACATCGACGTCACGGCCGAGGAAATCCCGATCATGGACGGCTCGGCCTCGTCCTTCGTCTATCTGCTGCAGCAGTCGGGCGTGGAAGAGCAGGACGCGCCGCGCAAGTTCATCCGCGTGCTGAAGGACGTGGAAGTGCGCCAGGGCAGCGGCGCGAACGAGAAATGGGCGCGCCTGTCGCCCTTCGACGGCTACAAGCTGGACTTCTTCATCGAATTCAACCACCCGGCGGTGGACGGCACCACGCAGCGCGCCGTGGTGGACTTCGGCGACATCACCTATGTGCGCGACGTGGCGCGCGCCCGCACCTTCGGCTTCATGCAGGACGTGGAAAGCCTGCGCGGCATGGGCCTGGCGCGCGGCGGCTCGCTCGAGAACGCGATCGTGATGGACGAGTACCGCATCCTGAATGCGGACGGACTGCGCTACGACGACGAGTTCGTGCGCCACAAGATCCTGGATGCGATCGGCGACCTGTACCTGGTGGGGCATCCGCTGCTGGCCAGCTATACGGCCCACAAGTCGGGGCATGCGCTCAACAACGACCTGCTGCGGGCACTGCTGGCGCAGCCGGATGCGTATGAGATCGTGAGCTTCGACTCGCTGGCGACGGCGCCGGCTTCCTACGTCAGGATGATGTCGAGGGAGTGGGCGCAGAGCTGAAGGCTGCTCTGGCAAACCTGGGTCCCCTTTGGCGGGGACCCAGGTTTACTCAGCACACCCGCTTAACCTCTGCGCTTGGCCGCCAGCGCCCTCAGCGCCGCCACCAGCTCCTTGTTTTGCGTCGTTTCCGGCAAGGACTCCGCCAGCTCCTCGAAAGCCTGCACCGCCGTCGGCGGCAGCTCCAGGTTGCGCATCTGCGGCTTCTCATCCACCGCCCGCGTCATCTGCACCTTCAGCCGGATCGATTCCACCCCCCAGCCGCGCTGCTGAAGCGTCGCCTGCAGCTTGGGCAGCATCTGCTTGAGCCTTGCCGCCAGCGCCGAACTGGGCACGGCCAGCACCAGCACCGTCTCCTGGAAGGAAATCACGTCGCAGCCGTTGAACATGGCCGGCAGCGCCGCATGGCAGTCGGCCTGCAGGCGGGCCATGCGGCTCGCAGCGGGCAGCAGGCTGGCCATGCGGTCGTTGCCGCGAAGAAAATCTGTCGCGACAAACGAGGTTTGGCGGTTCCTGGTACCGAAAATGTGGAACGGACGCTGCTTGGAAGGAGGGGCGGACTGCATGCCCGCAACATACCACAGCGGGGGCGGTTTGCAATGCCAGCCTAATAACGAGTGCTATTTGATAACATTCTTCCGTGCATGACTCTTGTTATCCTGCCCAAGATCCCCAAGTGTGGCCGGATCGCATGATAAAATCAGTAGCTTTTTGCCATAGGCGGTCTTCGATGCTTATCTATCTGATATCATCCCTGGCTCTTTTTTGCGGCGTAATTATTTAGAACACAGCATGTCATTCCTGACCCAGATTTTCGGCAGCCGTAACCAGCGTCTGCTCAAGCAATACCAAAAGACCGTGCGTCAGATCAACGCGCTCGAGCCGCAGATGGAAAAGCTGTCGGACGCCGAACTCCAGGCCAAGACACCTGAATTCAAGGACCGCCTGGCCAAGGGCGAGACCCTGGACGACATCCTGCCGGAAGCCTTTGCCGTCTGCCGCGAAGCGGCCAAGCGCGTGCTCAAGATGCGCCACTTCGACGTGCAGCTGATCGGCGGCATGGTCCAGCACGAAGGCAAGATCTCGGAAATGGGCACCGGCGAGGGCAAGACCCTGACCGCGACCCTGGCCGTCTACCTGAATGCGCTGGCCGGCAAGGGCGTCCACGTCATCACCGTCAACGACTACCTGGCGCAGCGCGATGCCGAACAGATGGGCCGCCTGTACGGATGGCTGGGCCTCTCCACCGGCGTGAACCTGTCCCAGCTCGACCACGACACCAAGCAGAAGGCCTACGCCTCGGACATCACCTACGGCACCAACAACGAGTTCGGCTTCGACTACCTGCGCGACAACATGGTCTACGACGCGCGCGAGCGCGTGCAGCGCAGCCTGAACTACGCCCTGGTCGACGAAGTGGACTCGATCCTGATCGACGAAGCGCGTACCCCGCTGATCATCTCCGGCCAGGCCGAGAACCACACCGACCTGTATCACAGCATCAACGAACTCCCGCCGCAGCTGACCCTGCAGATCGGCGAAGAGACGCCGGACGGCAAGGGCAAGATCGAAGTCCCGGGCGACTACATCAAGGACGAGAAGGCGCACACCGTGCTGCTGACCGAGGCCGGCCACGAGAAGGCCGAGGCCATCCTGACCAAGATGGGCCTGCTGCCGGAAGGCGCCTCGCTGTACGACGCGGCCAACATCACCCTGATCCACCACCTGTACGCGGCGCTGCGCGCCCACGTCCTGTACCACAAGGACCAGCACTACGTGGTGCAGAACAACGAAGTGGTGATCGTCGACGAATTCACCGGCCGCCTGATGACGGGCCGCCGCTGGTCGGACGGCCTGCACCAGGCGGTCGAGGCCAAGGAAGGCGTGCGCATCCAGAACGAGAACCAGACCCTGGCCTCGATCACCTTCCAGAACTACTTCCGCATGTACGCCAAGCTGGCCGGCATGACCGGTACGGCGGACACCGAAGCCTACGAATTCCAGGAGATCTACGGCCTGGAGACCGTGGTGGTCCCGCCGAACCGTCCGTCGCAGCGCAAGGACCGCCAGGACCAGGTCTACAAGACCTCGCAGGAGAAGTACAACGCGATGCTGAACGACATCCGCGACTGCTACGAGCGCGGCCAGCCGGTGCTGGTGGGTACGACCTCGATCGAGAACTCGGAACTGCTGTCCGGCATCCTGAACGGCGCCAAGCTGCCGCACAACGTGCTGAACGCGAAGCAGCACGCGCGCGAAGCGGAAATCATCGCCCAGGCCGGCCGTCCGAAGATGATCACCATCGCCACCAACATGGCGGGCCGCGGCACCGACATCGTCCTGGGCGGCAATGTCGAGAAGCAGATCCAGTTCATCGAATCCGACGACAAGCTGTCGGATGACGACAAGGCCGCGCAGGCCAAGCAGCTGCGCGACGAATGGCAGTCGCTGCACGACCACGTGGTCGGCGCCGGCGGCCTGCACATCATCGGCACCGAGCGCCACGAGTCGCGCCGGGTCGACAACCAGCTGCGCGGCCGTTCGGGCCGCCAGGGCGACCCGGGTTCCTCGCGCTTCTACCTGTGCCTGGACGACCCGCTGCTGCGCATCTTCGCCGGCGACCGCGTGCGCGCGATCATGGACCGCCTGAAGATGCCGGAAGGCGAGCCGATCGAGGCGGGCATCGTGACCCGTTCGATCGAGTCGGCGCAGCGCAAGGTCGAGGCCCGCAACTTCGACATCCGCAAGCAGCTGCTCGAGTACGACGACGTCGCCAACGACCAGCGCAAGGTGATCTACACCCAGCGTAACGAGCTGCTGGAGTCGGTCGACATCTCGGAGATGATCGCCAGCCTGCGCACCGGCGTGTTCACCGACGTGGTGCGCACCTACGTGCCGGCCGAGTCGGTGGAAGAGCAGTGGGACATCAAGGCGCTCGAATCGACCCTGTCGGGCGAGTGGAGCCTGGACGTGCCGCTGTCGCAGATGCTGCAGGACGATCCGAACCTGAACGACGACGACATCCTGGAACGCGTGCTGGCCGCGGCCGACGCGTCCTACGAAGCCAAGGTGGGCATCGTGGGCAAGGAAGCCTTCGGCGGCTTCGAGCGCAACGTCATGCTGCAGAGCGTCGACAGCCACTGGCGCGAGCACCTCGCGGCGCTGGACCACCTGCGCCAGGGCATCCACCTGCGCGGCTATGCGCAGAAGAACCCGAAGCAGGAGTACAAGCGCGAAGCCTTCGAACTGTTCGGCAACATGCTGGACATGATCAAGAACGAAGTGATCCGCACCGTGATGACAGTGCGCATCCAGACCCGCGAGGAAGTCGAAGCGGCCGAAGCCGCGATGGCGGCCCAGGCGGCGCAGCTGGAGAACGTCAACTACCAGCACGCCGACTTCAACCCGTCGGCCGACCCGGCCGAACTGCTCAACCCGAACCCGGTGTCGGGCGGCGCGGCGCCGGTGGCGGCGGAAGACCACAGCACCTACATGGGCGTGAAGGTCGGCCGCAACGATCCTTGCCCTTGCGGCAGCGGCAAGAAGTTCAAGCAGTGCCACGGCAAGCTGGCGTAAACGCTGCTCGTTTCATGTAGAAACGGCCGGAGTGATCCGGCCGTTTTTGTTTTTGGTGGTATGCCAGCACACCACCACCGCCTCACCGAGCCCAATAATCCACCACCAGCGACTTCTCCAGGCATCCCCCCAAGGTCCCCACGAAGCGCTGGTGCTCCGGATGCACCAGGTAAGCATCCCGATCCTCCACCGTCGCGAACGACAGCGTGAAGCAATGCGAAAACCCATCGTTCAGCCCCTCCGGACTGACGTTGGTTCCCCATTCGAACCCGGCCACGCCGGGAATGGCCTCTTCGAGGCTTTCGAAGTCGGAAACGATCGCGTCGACCTGGTCGGCGGAAGCGCCGTCCTTGAACGAGAACAGGACGACGTGACGCAAGGAAGTAGAGGCATTCGTGCTCATGGCAGGTCCGATGAAAAGTTCAGATCGTGCATGGTAGCGCCGCCGGCAGTCTCGCCGCGCACGTTCGGAAAGCCGCTATTGCTCCGGAGCCCGGGGCGGCGCGAAGGCGCGCTTCGGCAAGCGGAAGCCGTCCCGGCCGTAGAACTCGTCCTTGAAGAGGACACATCCATTGCACGGCTGCACCTGCTCGAGAGCGGCGATGCGCTGCTCGGCCAGCACGATGAGGCAGAGCTTGAGCGAGTAGGGGCGGGCGCTCCCTCCCTTGAGTCCTTCGCTGTCGAACGCACACTGGGCATCGCGGAAAGCAAGCCAGGCGCGCTGGGCCTTCTGCAGGGGCCGGGGTTCGGCAAGCGCCTTCATCAGCGCCTGGTAGACCAGGTTCAGGCGCGCATCCGACTCCCGCAACTCGCGATGGATGCACTGGCTCATGTCCAGCATGGTGCCGTGATCACACAGGCTTCGCTTTTCCGACGCGATATCGCCCGGCGCCTCGCCGGTCTTGCCGAAAGCGGGTTGCCACAGGCAGAGCAAAAGAAGACAAGGCAAGATCAGTCGTGTATGCATGGCGGACAATAAAAAGGCCGCGGCCCAAGCGGGAACGCGGCAAAGGGGAAACGGGGAGGGGCAAGGAGACCGTCAGTGCCGCAGGGGCGCCGACCGGCCTCCATGCGGGCCCGGGACATCGCGCAGCGATTCCCACGGCGGCAAGTCGTGCTTGCGCCGCTGGCGGGAACAGATGAATGCCATGGTCAAGCCATAGCACAAGCCGGCGCCGGCCGCCCATACGGCAGCGCCGAGCGGGCTGGTGCCGTTGCGGGACCAGACGGCCAGCCGCATGACCGCGCCCCAGATCACGCCAAACCAGGCGCCGAAGGACAGCGTGATGGCGGCAAAGCCCATGAAATGCGGAGGCGGGACCTGCATGCCGAGCTTCCAGAGGAGGAGAAGCAGGGGAGGAGCCGCGCTGTGGCGCGCCAGGCCGTGGCGCGACAGGACGGTCAATGCGCGGTCTTTCTGGGTCTGGAAATCCATGCTGCTCATCGTGGTGGGAACGGACTAACATTACCAGACGGCCAGAGCGGAAAAATACTTGCATTGTCACCAAGGCATTCGAAAGCAAGAAGCAAGACGCTTCCGGGACCGGAATCGCGGAGGATGGCAATCCTCATTCCATCACGAGGCCGCCATGCACCAGCATCCCACATCCGCAGCGCTGCGCATCCTTCCCTTGCCGTCCGACTTCGTCCAGCGCGCACGCGCCGGCACCGACGACCTGGGCCAGCCCGTCGAACGCCATGTCGCCGAAGGCGGCGAACCGCTGCGCGACACGCTGCGGCGCGCAGCGCCGGGCGAAGCGATCCTGCTCGCCAGCTACTGCCCATTCACGCAGGCGGGGCCGTACCGCGAATACGGCCCCGTGTTCCTGGCGGCGGACGCGCAGGCCGCGCCGCCGCCCGCGTCCCTGCCGGTCGAGGGCGATGCGCCCTACCTGGGCGCCAGTTTCGTACTGCGCGCCTACAGCCGCGACGAGCGCATCGTCGATGCCCGCGTGAGCTCGCCCCAGGCGGCCGCGGCCGACCTGGCCGCCTTCTTCGCGCGCGCCGACGTCGCCTTCGTGCTGGCCCGCTTTACCGCCTTCGGTTGCTACGCGCTGCGCGTGGAGCGTTCCGCTCCCGGTGGCGGCGGCATGGCGCGGCGCAGGTAGTCGAGCATGTCGTCGCCGATCCCGCTGCCCATGCGCAGCACGGGTTCGTTCGCGCTGGCGCGGCGGAAGGCATCGATGGCCACGGGATCGGTGCCCACCATGTCCTGGAACATCGCCATCCAGCGCCGCGCCAGCGCCCGCGCTTCCGGTCCTTGTGCCTCCGGATCGGTTTCCATCTGCGCGCGCACCGCGCCGATCAGGCCCGGCCACTCCTGCCCATGCTCCGCCTGGTGGCGTTCCATGCGCTCCAGCACCTCGGGCGCCAGGTAGCGCGCATACACGTCGCGCCGCAGCGCGCCGATGGACGCCATCACATAGCCCATCAGTTCGGGCGAGACGCCGAACTGCTCCTGCATGGCCTGCTGCTCGCGCGCGGCCATCAGGTTGATGCGGCTGACGAAGGAATCGTTGTGCGCGGCGTCGCGCTGAAAGGCGTCCAGCCAGCGCTGGGCGAAGGACTTGGCGGCGTCTGATGCGGGCGTGACCCGCGAGCGCATCAGCCCCGTGCCTTGCTCGACCAATTGCTGCCAGTCGCGGCGCGCCTCGGGATTGCTGAAGATGGGCAGCTGTTCCAGTTCGTCCTTGGTGAAGTAATGTTCGTACACGGTCATGGTCTCCAACGTGGTAAGCCAGTCGGACAGCTCCGGCCTGGCGCCGCGCACCAGTTCACCGCGCAGGCGCAGCAGCTGCGTGCGCATCCGCGTTGCATCGGCGATCTGGCGGTCGACGGCGGCGAGCTGGCGCTCGACCACCGCCAGCGGCGAGGCATCCGGGCTGTCAAGGTAGAGGCCGACGTCGGCCAGGCTCATGCCGAGAACGCGCAGGGCCTGGATCTGGTGCAGGCGTGCCACGTCGTCGCGGTCGTAGAGCCGGTAGCCGGCATCGGAACGCGCGGAAGGGCGGAGCAGCCCGATGCTGTCGTAATGGTGCAGCGTGCGGACCGTGAGGTGCGCGAGCGCGGCGAGTTCTCCAACTTTCAGCATGGGGCGGCTCCTTTCTTCAGCGTGGCGCCAGTGTCGGCCCTCACGCTACGTGAGGGTCAATAGGGCGGAGACGCGAAATGATACCGCGCGGGCCTACCAGGCCATCTTGTTCCAGGTGTTGTCGCCGACGATGCCGTCCGCGCTCAGCCCCTTCGAGGTCTGGAAGTTCTTCACCGCCGTGGCCGTGGCCGGACCGAAGGCGCCGTCGACCGCGATCCCGGCGCCGCTTTCGTTCAGCTGGCTCTGCACCGCGCGCACCTTGGCGCCCGAGTCGCCCTGCTGGGTGAGGACGACCAGCGCCGGCCAGGTGGCGTTGCCGACGATGCCGTCCGCGCCCAGGCCGTGCGAGGACTGGAAGTTCTTCACCGCGGTCTGGGTCGCGCTGTCGAAGCTCGCGTTCACGGTAAGCGAATAGCCCCATTGCTGCAGCAGGTACTGGATGGTGCGCACGCGCTCGCCCGTGTTGCCGTACTGGACCAGCGGCCAGGACAGCGTGCCGCCGCCGCCACTGCCGCCCGCGACCAGCGACTTGTAGCGCGGCCAGTCCCAGCCCGAACCCGGGTCGGTGTGGCTCTGGCTGGCGTAGTTGACGTGGCCCTTGACGTTGTACAGCGAGTCCGATGGCACCGCGTTCCAGCCGGCGCTGCCGTCGTAGACCTTCTGCGACAGCGAGCGCGAGGCCAGGATGTCGCGCGTCAGCGCGGACGAGGCGTTGTACATGGCCGTCGTGTACCAGGCGGATGGGTTGTTGACGTAGCCCTCGTGCTCGATGCCGACGGTGTAGCCGTTCGAGTTCCCCACGTGCCAGGCCTTGTCGGCCTCGCGCACCATCTGGGTCACCTGGCCGTCCGAGGAGCGGATCACGTAGTGGGCGCTGACGCCGGCGCTGCAGTTCTGGAACCAGGAGATCGAGCCGGCGTAAGAGCCCTGGGTGGTGTGCACGGTGACGTGGCTGACGGCGGCGGTGCGGGCCGAATAATTGCAGCTGGCGGCCGGGTTCCAGATCGCGGGCGGGTAGTCGGTCGAGGCCAGCGCCGGTTGGAGGGACGCAGCAAAGCAGAGGCTTGCGAGCAAGCCGCGAAACATGGTCTTCATGAGGTTGTCTCCGTAGATGCTGCTTTATTTTTTATCCGGGGTGTCGGGGAAATCCGGCGCCGAGATCTTCGGATCGGCCACACCGGTTTCGACCGTGATGCGGCGCGCGGACAGCTTCCTGAGCTTGTCCTTGCCGTAGATGCGCTCCATTTCGATGTGCCGCTGGTTGATCTTGTACTGGTCGCTGCCGCGGCCCTGCCGGATGGCGGTATAGACCTCGTAGGAATAGATCTGCGCGATGTCGCGCTGCGGGATGCCGCTGTAGCGGGCCACGGCCTCTTCCCAGTCCTCGAGCGGGAAGGCGCGCGTCTTGCGGTTGCCGTACTGGGCGAGCAGGGCGGCGGCGGCGCGGATGTTGCTGCGGGTGTCGGAGGCGGCCTGTTCCGGCGTGACGCGGATCAGCGCCGCGCCCTGCGTGAGCGAGTGGCCGAAATGCGGATCGTCGCGCAGTCCCATGATGCCGTAGCTGATCGGCATGCCGTGGTGCGACTCCACCTCGACCTCGGGCTCGCCGTTCTTCTTCAGCTTCCCCTTGGGCACGTGCGGATGCCAGCGCGTCTCGGCATAGGCGATCGATTCGAGCAGCTCGACCGGCACGTTGAACTCGCTCGAGGCTTCCTGGAAATACTGCTTGTACTGCTTCGCCGACACGGTCAGCTCGGCGGGTTTGCCGTCAGCGAAAGCCGGCGGTACTGCGGCAAGTCCTGCACAAAGCGCGACGATCAGCTGCGCCTTTACGGTTAACTTCATCGTGGTCTCCTGTGGTTGTATGCCCCGCAGCGGGGTGGTGCCTCATCGGCCCGCCGAGTATATGCATGCTTTGCCACAAGAAAATGTAAGGCTTTGATCTGCAACAAGAAAATGAAAGGAATTCAATCGTGCGCGGCTGGTGCGCGAAACGTGCTTATGAGCCTGGGTTAACGGGGCAAAAGCTAAAGCTATCGAGTGCACGGGCGTGCAGCCGCTGCCCTGGATTGCATCCGCTACTGTTGCCCGTCGTTCCCGCGAAGGCGGGAATCCAAGTCCGTTGAGCAGAAGTGGCGCCAATCAATGGATGTGGGTCGCACCCAAACTTGGGTCCCGGCCGAGGGGGGCCGAGTCCCGGGACGACGTGCCAAGGCAGGCGGTATTCGACAGGTGATGGTTGGCCAGCTGCTGCGAAATGAACCCCGGCTCTCCTGTTTTCCAGCTGGCGTTACAATAACGGATTCGACAATTTTTCCCAACGAGATCGCCATGGCCGTCAATTCCCCCCTGCCAGTCGCAGCCGACCTGAAACCCGTCAACGGCATTGAAATCGGCTACGCCGAAGCCGGCATCAAGAAGCCCAACCGCAAGGACATCCTGGTGATGAAGCTGGCGGAAGGCGCCACCGTGTCGGGCGTGTTCACCCTGAACCGCTTCTGCGCCGCGCCGGTGCAGGTCAGCAAGGCCAACCTGGAAGCCGTGAAGCAGGGCGGCGCGCCGATCCGCGCGCTGGTGGTCAACACCGGCAACGCCAACGCCGGCACCGGCGACACCGGCCTGGCCAACGCCCAGGCCACCTGCGCCGAACTGGCCGGCCTGCTCGGCCTGCAGCCGCAGCAGGTGCTGCCGTTCTCCACCGGCGTGATCCTGGAGCAGCTGCCGATCGAGAAGCTCAAGGCCGGCCTGCCCGCCGCCGTCGCCAACCTCAAGGCCGACAACTGGTTCAACGCCGCCGAGGCGATCATGACCACCGACACCCAGCCGAAGGCGGCCTCGCGCACGGTCACGATCGGCGGCCACAGCGTGACCCTGACCGGCATCAGCAAGGGCGCCGGCATGATCAAGCCGAACATGGCGACCATGCTCGGCTACGTCGCCTTCGACGCCAAGGTCGCCCAGCCCGTCCTCGACGAACTGGTCAGGCACGCGGCCGACCACTCGTTCAACAGCATCACCATCGACGGCGACACCTCGACCAACGATTCCTTCATGCTGATCGCCACCGGCGCGGGCGGACTCGAAGTCAATAGCGCCGGCGGCGCCGACTACGAGGCGCTCAAGGAAGCCGTCACCGAGATCTCGCGCAACCTGGCGCAGCAGATCATCCGCGACGGCGAAGGCGCGACCAAGTTCATGACCATCACGGTGGACGAGGGCCGCGACGTGGCCGAGTGCCGCAAGATCGCCTACGCGATTGCCCATTCGCCGCTGGTCAAGACCGCCTTCTTCGCGTCCGACCCGAACCTGGGCCGCATCCTGGCCGCGGTCGGCTATGCCGGCGTGGACGACCTGGACGTGACCAGGCTCGACCTCTACCTGGACGACGTGTGGGTGGCCAAGAGCGGCGGCCGCAATCCGGACTACAAGGAAGAAGACGGCCAGCGCGTGATGAAGCAGTCCGAGATCACGGTGCGCGTCAAGCTGGCGCGCGGCATTGCTACCGCCACCGTCTGGACCTGCGACCTGTCGCACGACTACGTGTCGATCAACGCCGACTACCGCTCCTGACGGGTCGAGCTGAGCAATGACACCGCTGGAACAGTTCCTGCACCGCGCGGAAGCCCTGCTGGCGCGCGTGGAGGCGGTGCTGCCGCCGCCCGTGCCGCGCGAGCCGGACTGGAAGCGCAGCTTCGCCTTCCGCTGGCGCAAGCGCGCCAACGGCCAGGGCAAGTACCTGCAGCCGGTGCTGCACGCCTCCACCATCCGGCTCGAAGACCTGCAGCACGTGGACGCGCAGAAGCGCCAGATCGAGCAGAACACGCGCCAGTTCGTCACGCGCCGCCCGGCCAACAACGTGCTGCTCACCGGCGCGCGCGGCACCGGCAAGTCCTCGCTCATCAAGGCCTGCCTGAACGGCTTCGCCGGCCAGGGCCTGCGCCTGATCGAGGTCGACAAGGAAGACCTGGCCGACCTGCCGGACATCGTCGACCTGGTGGCGGGCCGGCCGGAACGCTTCGTGATCTTCTGTGACGACCTGTCCTTCGAGGAAGGCGAAGCGGGCTACAAGGCGCTGAAGGTGGCGCTGGACGGCAGCGTCAGCGCGCAGTCGGAGAATGTTCTGATCTATGCGACCTCGAACCGGCGCCACCTGATGCCGGAGAAAATGTCGGACAACGCGGGCTACCGCCACAGCGATGACGGCGACCTGCATCCGGGCGAGACGGTGGAAGAGAAGATCTCGCTGTCGGAACGCTTCGGCCTGTGGCTGTCCTTTTATCCGTTCCGCCAGGACGACTACCTGGACATCGTGGACCACTGGCTGGCGAGCTTCGGCTGCACGCCGGAACAGAGCGCGCAGGCGCGCGCGGAGGCCTTGCAATGGGCCTTGCAGCGCGGCTCGCGCTCGGGCCGCGTGGCCTGGCAATTTGCGAAGGACTATGCCGGCAAGCTGCCGATAGCGGAATAAATGCGTGAAACGAATGAGTGAAGTAAAACCAGCATCGCGGCCGGTGGATGTCGCGGTCGGCATCCTGATGCGCCCCAACGGCGACGTGCTGCTCGGCCAGCGGCCGGACGGCAAGCCCTATGCGGGCTACTGGGAATTCCCGGGCGGGAAGGTCGAGCCGGGCGAGGACATCTTCGTGGCGCTGCAGCGCGAATTCGTCGAGGAACTCGGCGTGCAGGTGATCGAAGGCGAGCCCTGGTGCTGCGTCGAGCACGTGTACGAGCACGCCCACGTGCGCCTGTATTTCTACATCTGCCGCGCGTGGACGGGCGAGCCGCAAAGCCTCGAAGGCCAGGCCTTCGCCTGGCAGGGCGCCTACAGCGTCAGCCCGCTGCTGCCGGCCACCATCCCGCTGCTCGAATGGCTCGACCGGGTGCGCTATCCCTCACAATCTTAAGGACCTGAAGTGAAAGTCATCATCCTCGGCAGTGGCGTCATCGGAACCGCATCGGCGTATTTCCTGGCCAAGGCCGGGCATGATGTCACGGTGGTCGACCGCCAGCCCGGCGCCGGCATGGAAACCAGTTTCGGCAACGCCGGCGAAATCTCGCCCGGCTACGCCACGCCCTGGGCCGGTCCGGGCGTACCGCTCAAGGCCGTCAAATGGCTGGCGATGCAGCACAGCCCCCTGGTGATCCGCCCGCGCATGGATCCGGCCCAGTGGCGCTGGATCCTGCAAATGCTGGGCAACTGCAACCACCGCAGCTACCAGGTCAACAAGGGCCGCATGGTGCGCCTGGCCGAGTACAGCCGCGACGTGCTGGTCCAGCTGCGCAAGGACACCGGCATCGCCTACGACGAGCGCAGCAAGGGTACCTTGCAGCTGTTCCGCACCCAGAAGCAGTTCGAGGGTTCAAGCACCGACATCGAGGTGCTGCAGCAGTACGGCGTGCCCTACAGGCTGCTGGAGCCAAGCGGCTGCGAGCAGTACGAGCCGGCCCTGGCGCGCGTGCGCGGCAAATTCGTGGGCGGCCTGCTGCTGCCGAACGACGAGACCGGGGACTGCTTCAAGTTCACCCAGGCCCTGGCGGGCATGGCGAAAGCACTGGGCGTGAAGTTCGAGCATGAGGTGAGGATCGAGCGCCTGGTGACGGAAGGCGACCGCGTCACCGGCGTGATGACCTCGAAGGGCGAACTCACCGCGGACCAGTTCGTGCTGGCGCTGGGCAGCTATTCGCCGCTGATGCTCAAGCAGATCGGCATCCACATTCCGGTGTATCCGGTGAAGGGCTATTCGATCACGGTGCCGATCACGGACGCCTCGGGCGCGCCGGAATCGACGGTGATGGACGAGAGCTTCAAGGTGGCGATCACGCGCCTGGGCGACCGCATCCGCGTCGGCGGCACGGCGGAGCTGAGCGGCTACGACCTGCGCCTGCACCAGGCGCGCCGCGACACGCTGGAGCATTCGGTGACCAGCCTGTTCCCGGACGGCGGCGACGTGTCGAAAGCCTCGTTCTGGTGCGGCCTGCGGCCGATGACGCCGGACGGTACGCCGGTGGTGGGGCCGACGCCTTACCGCAACCTGTTCCTGAATACGGGGCACGGCACCTTGGGCTGGACCATGGCATGCGGGTCGGGGAGGGTGCTGGCCGACCTGCTGTCGGGGCGGCAGCCGGAGATCGGGCTGGAGGGGCTGTTCATGGACCGGTATGGAAGGCGGAACAAGCCGGTGGTGGTGCCGCAGGGGATACGGGTTGGGGCATGACGCCTGCGCCAGCAACCGCCACTAGCGCAAAAAAACCGTCATTCCCGCGAAGGCGGGAACCAATTTCTGAAGGTGGAAACTAGCGTATAACGTCGTCGCGGTTCGTGCAAACTTAGGTTCCCGCCTTCGCGGGAAAGACGGTCTTAAGGCAGTTGGTGCTAATTCGATCAGGTATGCAGCAATCGCCCACCCGCAAACGACCAGTTCTCCCAGCCCACCTCCTTAAAGATCACCATCACATTCTCGGGCTCCATCCCCGCATCGCGCAGCTTGGTCATCAGTTCCGCCAGCAGCTTCTTCTTGACCTTCACGCTGCGCCCCACCGACCACAGGATCTCGATCAGCACGAAGTCGTCGTTACGCGAGGTATGCAGGTCCGGATAGTCCGCCCCGAAGCGGAAGTCGGCGGCGTCGAGTTCGAACACGCGCTGGAACTGGTCGGTGGCGGGCACGCCGACCGCCACCAGGGCATGGTGGACGCCGTCGAAGACGGTGTTCTTGAATTCGGCGGTCTTGGGTTTGCGGATGGTGATCGAAACCAGTGGCATGGGTATCCTTTCGCGCTTGCCATGATGCGGGCTGCTGGGAAGAACAGTGTACTGCGCTTTGCTAGCTACCGGCGCCCCCGACGCCCCTGCTGCCGCTGCTGTTTGCGTTTGCGCCGCTCGTCCTTGTCGAACAAGATGTCGAGCACGAATTCGAGCAGGTTGCAGCCGCAATCGCGGGCGGCATTGGACAAGCAGCTCCTGCCGCGCGGCATGCCAAGGCCGCAGCCATCGCCATCGCAGGGATTGATGTCGCATTCGCCGCGCTGGTAGTGCAGCACCGGATTGCGTGTGGATTGGGCGGCCCGATGGACTTCTCCGCAGCGCCGCAGTCTGCGCCGCAGCAGCGGCAAGCCGACCGCCAGGCCATGGCGCCGGATCACCTGGTAGCCGTGCGCCGAGCAGCTCGCGCCGCCGGTGACGACCCGGTAGGCGCAGGAAAAACCTTTGCGGGGAGAGAGATGGCGCTGGTACAGGCGGATCGCCCACAGCGCCAGGCGCGCAAGAAGAGAGTGGGAAGCGGTGGAGGCGCCGCGCATGCGTCCGTCAGTCGTCCGACGGCTTGTCTTGCGGGTCGGTCGGCGCGCCGCCGGGGATCGTGTACTTCTCCTCGGCCCAGGCGCCCAGGTCGATCTGCTTGCAGCGCTCGGAGCAGAACGGGCGGAACTTGTTGGCCGCGGTCCACTCGACCTTCTTGCCGCAGGTGGGGCAGGAAACGACAGTCATGGCATCAGAAATTACAGAGGGTTAAATCGAAAGGCACGTCTTCTTCCAGGGGCTTCGGCTTGAGGTCGCCGTCCTGGGTGGTGAAGCGTACCCACAGCATATACTTGTTGGCCGAGATCTCGGGGATCGCACCCACGGATTCGTCCAGGCTCAGGCGCAGCATCTGGTAGACCTTCCCCTGCAGCATCTGCTGGTAGCTGCCGGCGGTCGCGATCATCTTGACCGGACGGCCCGAGTCGCGCAGCAGGCGCAGCACCAGCGACAGGGCGTCGAACAGCGGCGCCAGCGGCGCGAACCAGGCCATGATGTCGGCATGGCGCTGCTCGGCCGGGCGCTTTTGCCAGGCGTAGTAGGAAGGCAGGTCGAATTCGCAGGCGCCGCCCGGGATGATGGTGCGGCCGCGGATGCTCATCAGCCACTCGTTGTCGCGCACGTTCTGGCCGGTCTTGCCCTGGCTCGCCACCAGGGCGCTGCTCACCTGGTCCAGTTCGGTCAGCACGGCGTCGAGCATCTCGGCGGCGACGGCGGGATTGCTGCGGTAGGCGAGCAGGCTCTGCTTCTGGCGCTCGAGTTCCTGCAGCAGGTCGGATTTCAGGTCGGCGCGTCCCGCCACCTCGAGCATGTCGAAGATCGTCGCCAGCGCGACGTGATGCTGCATCGGATGTTCCTGATGCACAAAGAACTTGAACTTCTCGTACAGGTCTTCCAGCCGCAACAACGTGCGAATCCGCTCGTTGAAAGGATATTCGTAGACGATCAAAATGACATTCCCTTGAATGTAGGCTGGCTGGCAACCCCGTGATTCTGAACCATGATGCGCAAAATTACAAATCCTGCATTGATCTTGTTACATTCTCTTGCTATAGGACAGATAGTGCGCATGTAAACGCTCCACCTGGGGCCGTAATTCGTCCAGTCCTTCGTCGTTATTGACGACGTCGTCCGCCGCAGCCAGCCGCTGGGCACGGGTCACTTGCGCCGCCATGATGGCCCGCACCTGCTCCGCGCTCAGGCCGCTGCGCGTCATGACGCGCGCCACTTGCGTCTCCTCGGAGCAGTCGATCGTCAGCACGCGCGTGACGCGCTCGCGCCAGGTGCCCGATTCGATCAGGAGCGGCACCACGAAGATCGTGTACGGCCCGGTGGCGATGGCCGCCGCCGCAGCAGTGGCGTCGCGGATGCGCGGATGCAGGATGGCTTCCAGGCGCGCGCGGGCGGTGGCGTCGGAAAACACCAGGGCGCGCATTTTGGCGCGGTCGAGCGCACCCTCCGGCGTGGCGAAGTCTTCGCCGAACTCGGCCAGCAGGGCCGGCATCGCCGCTCCGTGCGGCGCGGTCAGGGAATGGGCGATCTGGTCGGTGTCGATCACCGAGGCGCCCAATGCGGCGAACATGTCGGCCACGGTGGTCTTGCCGCAGCCGATGCCGCCCGTCAGGCCGACCGAGAACGCCTTGTCCATCTCAGGCGACCAGGCTCTGGGTGAAGCGGGCCAGCTGTTCGCCGTAGAGCAGGGCGATCAGGCCGGCGGCCGCCAGGTAGGGGCCGAAGGGGATCGGCTTGTCGCGCCCGCGCTTGGCGAACAGGATCAGGCTGATGCCGACGACGGCGCCGACGACCGAGGACAGCAGGATGATGGTGGGCAGCATGGCCCAGCCGAGCCAGGCGCCCAGGGCGGCCAGCAGCTTGAAGTCGCCATAGCCCATGCCCTCCTTGCCGGTCACCAGCTTGAACAGCCAGTACACTGCCCACAGCACCAGGTAGCCGGCCGCCGCGCCGATCACGGCGTCCTGCAGCGGCACGAAGGTGCCGTTGATGTTGACGAGCAGGCCGGCCCACAGCAGCGGATAGGTCAGGTCGTCCGGCAGCAGCTGGGTATCGAAGTCGATGAAGGTCATCGCGATCAGGAGCCAGGCGAACAGCAGGGTCGCCAGGCCCATCGCGCCGCTGCCGAAGGTCCAGACCAGCAGGCCCGATACGATGGCGGTGAACAGCTCGATGGCCGGGTAGCGCGCCGGGATCGGGGCCTTGCAGGCACTGCACTTGCCGCGCAGGGCCAGCCAGCTGATGACCGGGATGTTTTCCATGGCCGTGATCTGGTGGCCGCAGTGGCCGCAGCGCGAGCGCGGCACCATCAGGTTGAAGCGCTCGGTGTGCGGCGGCTCCTTGCCGCTCTCCACCGCCACGTAGTTGTCCGACTCGCGCTGCATCATGGCGGGAATCCGGTAGATGACCACGTTCAGGAAGCTGCCGACCAGCAGTCCGAAGAGGGCTGCCGCAAGCGCTGCGCCAAGGGTGGCCGGGGGCGCGAAGAAAAGGGATTCCAGGGGCATGGCTGTTAGTCCGAAAAAAGATTCCTTACATCAACCTTATTGTAGGGGTTTTCCGCGGTTTGGCGAAGGCGCTGGCCCCGACTTTTCGCGCCGATCGTGCAGATTGCACGCGATTGTGGCGGATCATGAACCCCGGGCGGCGCGCCGTTAGGCTGAAAGACCCCCGGATCGCCGCCCGCAGCCATGTCATCGCCGACCTTCACCTTCCTGAATCATGCCTGTTTCATGGTGCGCACCGAGTCCGCGCTGCTGCTGGCCGACCCCGGGCTGGAAGGCACGGTGCTGGACGGGGCCTGGAGCCTGGCCGACCCGTCCACCAGCAGCGCCGCCCTGATCGCCGAACTCAACAGCTGCGGCCTGCCGGTCTACGTATGGTG
>CBIHLT010000032.1:0-30070 GCA_966210615.1 uncultured Massilia sp. | reverse complement strand
CCTGGGCTTCGCCGTCGAACACGCTGACCAGGCTGGTGTCGCGCACGCGCTCGGCGTCCACGCGCAGGCGGCCCGGGCGGTTCATCCGGACGCGCGCCTGCGGCGTGGTGAGTTCGAATTCCGGCACCACGTCCTCGCTCGCGATGCGCACGCTGGCACTGCCGTAGTGCAGGCGCAGGCGCAGGCTGTCGTCGTCCAGCTCGGTCACTTCGAGCGAGCTGTCGCCGTCCAGGCGCACCGAGGTGGAGCCGATGCGCAGCTCGGTGCGCGCGCCGGGCGCGGTGGTGATGAGGTTGCGCGAGGTGACCGGCCAGTTGAGCAGCGCGTCGCTGGCCGCTTCGCCGACCTCGCCGTTGATGGTGACCTTGCCCTGGGTCAGCGACACGCGGCCGACGCGGCCGGGCGGCTCGGTCTCGAGCAGCTCGTCCTGCGCCACCGCGAGCGTGGAAAACACCGCCAGGGCGAGCGCGGCAGCGGTCTTGGTCAAACGGATGGTCATGGCGGGCTCCAGCGAAAAACGCGGACGAAGGGTGTCCACCTGATTACAACGCACGCGCTGTTTCAGGGACAACAGGGGTTACAGAAAGTTGCACCTGGATCGTGACAGAAACACGCGCGCGTCACAATTGCGGCCCGCACCCTGCCACTCAGGCCGGCTGGCCTCCGCGCTTGACGAAGAATAGCATCGAACCCATCACCATCAGGACAGCGCCAAACACACGGTTTTGCATCCGCATGGCGCGCGCATCGCGCAGGAAGCGTTGCATCGAGGCTGCCAGCGCGGCGTAGCCATGCATCACGATCGAGTCAATGGTGACCATGGTCACGCCCAGAATTGCCAACTCCTTCAGTTGCGTCAGCAAAGGCGCACCCTGCGAAATGAACTGCGGCAGCACCGCCACCATGAAGATGATGCCCTTGGGATTAGTGGCATTGGTCAGGAAGCCCGTCAATACACGCCTGCCGAACGAGGGATGCGCTTCGAGGCCGACAGCGACCGTCGGGCCACTGCTTGCCGCCGCGCGCCACTGGGCGATGCCGAGGTAGATCAGGTAGAGCGCCCCGATGGCCTTGACCACGGTGAAAGCATCCGAAGAAGCAAGCAGCAGGGATCCCACGCCAGCGCCGGCAATGATGAGTACCAGGATCAAACCCAGCTGCAATCCAAGTACGGTTGCACTGGCTTTCCTGATGCCGTAGGCCAGGCCGTGCGACATCGACAGCACGGCGCCGGAACCGGGCGAAATGGCGATCAGGGTACCGGCAATGACGAAGGCGATCCAGGTAGCGAAGCTCATGCTGCGACGTGAGAAATAAGGAAGGGGAAGGATACTACGGGAGGGAACAGCCAGCTAGCGCGCGCGGCCGCCATTGCGGGGCCGCGGCGCGAGCCGTTGGGTACTGCTTACTTCTTCTTCGGGTTGACGGCGGCCTTCAGGGTGGCGCCGGCAGCGAAGCGCGGGGTCTTCGACGCAGCAATCTTGATCACTTCGCCGGTGGCCGGGTTGCGGCCCTTGCGTGCGGCGCGCTTGGTCACCGAGAAGGTGCCGAAGCCGGTGATGCCGACCGTGTCGCCCTTTTTCAGGCGCTCGGTGATGATCTCGATGATGGTGTTCACAGCGTCGTTTGCGGCAGCGCCGGACATCTCGGTGCGCTTCGCGAATTCCGCGATCAGTTCGCCTTTTTTCATAGGTCCCTCCGGGGTTAAAAGAGCGGGAAGATTAGCATAAATATTGCTCTGTGTAATCTCGCTCTCCCAAAGGAAGCCTTATGCCACGCTGGTTTCTATCGCCGGACCGCCCAAACGGTTGCGCAGCGCGGCGTTAATCAGGGTCTGGTAACCGGTGCCGCAGCGCTCGGACAGGTTGCGGAACTCCTTCAAAACTTCGTCGTCGAGGTAAATCGTGATGCGGGTCTTGCGTTTCGGCGGACGGCTACGGCGCACCGGTGCTGCTTGCAGGGTCGAATCGGTGTTCATGGGCATCTCCTTCATTGGACGAGGCTGCAGTACCGCAGCCCACTGATCGCACTATACGTATGCCGGGTTCCAGCTGCCCATCAAAAGCGACGAGATGCAGATTTCCGGGACTGAAATGCAAAAAGCCGCGCTGAACCGTGCGACCGCCCCCCGCTCGTCGGTTAATATGATGCGAGTTTGACATTATGGGAGCATGACTGATGGCTGCGGGAAGTTTGCTGGCACTACTGGACGACATTGCGAGCGTCCTCGACGACGTAACGGTGATGAGCAAGGTCGCCGCCAAGAAAACAGCCGGGGTGCTGGGCGACGACCTGGCGCTCAACGCCCAGCAGGTGACGGGTGTAAACCCCGACCGCGAGCTGCCGGTCGTGTGGGCGGTCGCCAAGGGCTCGCTGATGAACAAGGCGATCCTGGTGCCGGCGGCACTGGCCATCTCGGCCTTCGTTCCCTGGCTGATCACCCCGCTCCTGATGATCGGCGGCGCCTTCCTGTGCTACGAAGGCTTCGAGAAGCTGGCGCACAAGTATCTGCACAGCAAAGAAGAGGATGAGCAGCACCATGCCGAACACGTGGCGGCCCTGGCCAACCCGGCAGTCGATGTGCGCGAAGTCGAGAAGGACAAGATCAAGGGCGCGATCCGTACCGACTTCATCCTGTCGGCGGAAATCATCGTGATTTCCCTGGGCACCGTGGCCGCCGCCCCGTTTGGCCAGCAGGTGGCGGTGCTGGTCGCGATCGCGCTGGCGATGACGGTGGGCGTGTATGGCCTGGTGGCGGGCATCGTCAAGCTGGACGACGCCGGCCTCTACCTGAGCCGCAAGGCGAACGGCGCCGCCCAGGCCCTCGGCAAGCTGCTGCTGGCGCTGGCGCCCAAGCTGATGAAATTCCTGTCGGTGGTCGGCACCGCGGCCATGTTCATGGTCGGCGGCGGCATCGTGGCCCACGCGCTGCCGGCGCTGCACCACTTCTCGGAAGGCGTGGCGCACGCGGTGGAAGGCGTGCCGGCCATCGGCGGCGTGCTGGCCGCCATTGCCCCGACCGTGGTCGACGCCCTGATCGGCGTGCTGATCGGCGCCGCCGTGCTGCTGGTGGTGACCGTCGCCAAGCGTATGTTCGGCAAGAAAGCCACTGCCCATTAATAAAGCCTGGCGTGGACGGCGCTGCCGTCCACGCGTTCAACCGGCTCCGGCGAGTCGCCCGAGCCTCGACGCCGCCACCGCATCCCGCACCGCCCACGCCAGCGCCCCCAGCGCCATCGCGCTGAGCACCCAGCTTCCCCACCCGTGATGCACCGGCGCCAGCCCGGCCGGCAGCGCATGCCAGGCCAGCAGCGCCTGCCCGCTCAAGGTATAGATCACGCCCAGGTTCATGAACAGGAACAGGTGCAGCACCCGCTCCGTCACCGGCAGTACGCGGACATCGCCCTCGATCACCAGGTCGCGCGCCGACACCAGCACTTCCAGCACGAACAGCGCCACGATCCACCACACGAAGGGGCCGTGCCACTCCCACCAGGCCAGCGCCAGGAACAGCAGCGCGAACAGCAGCTCGCGCGCGCTGTGCATCCTTTCCTCGCCGACGGCCTCGGGCCGCGAGGGCAGCCTGGCCAGCAGCTCGTGGTTCAGGACCACGTCGATGCCGCCGATGACGCCGTGAACAATTAACGCATAGACATACGGCGGCACGATTTTGCCTTCTGCTCTAGACTTTGTAGGTCTCGCTGCGGCGGCTGAGCATGGCGCCGACGGCCAGGCCGATGGCGAAGCCGCCGTAGACCACGGCCAGCGAGGGCTTGGACAGGCGCTTCTCGTAGCCCGGATGCAGCGGCTTGGGCGTGATCTTGTAGTCGGTGAAGGCGGCCAGCGCCGAGGTTGCGGCGGCCGCGGCCATGGTGCCGACCGGGCTCTTCTTGTCCAGGACGGTGCCGGCGAAGCGCTCGAACACGAAGGACCAGAAGGTGGCGCTGGCGTGGTGGATCAGGTAGCCGGGCACGGTGTAGCGCAGCGACAGGCCGTCGCGGTGCGCGGCTTTCTCGCCGTGGACGTAGTGGCTGACCGCATTGGTGGGCGCGTACGGGCTGCCGGTTTCCTTCTTGCCCATCAGCGCCAGGGCGGCGGTCGAGAGAATGCTGGACGCGGTGCCGGATACCAGGGCGCGCTGTAATGCCGAGTTTTGCATGGGACCCTCTTATTGATGACGTGAAAGGAAGCATGGATGCGGATCCTGCTGACGGGAGCAAGCGGCTTCATCGGACAGCACCTGCTGCAGGCGCTGCTGGCCGAAGGCCACCAGGTCGTGTGCGCGATGCGCAAGCCCAAAACCGGCGCCGATCCGCGCGTTACCACCATCCATGCTGACTTCGCCAACGATACCGAACAATCCGTATGGCTGGCGCGCTTGTCGGGCATCGACGCCGTGATCAACACGGTCGGCATCTTCCGCGAGAGCGGCAGCCAGACCTTCGACCGCCTGCATACCGCAACCCCGCGCGCCCTGTTCGCCGCCTGCGCCGAATCGCACGGGGTGCAGACGGTGATCCAGCTGTCCGCGCTGGGCGCCGACGAACACGCGCAAACGCGCTACCACCTGTCCAAGAAGGCGGCCGACGATTACCTGGCCTCGCTGCCAGTGCGCGCCTGGATCTTCCAGCCTTCGCTGGTCTACGGCCCGGACGGCGCCAGCGCGCGCGCCTTCCGCACCCTGGCCAGCATGCCCTTCACCTTGCGCTTCGGCAGCGCGCCCCAGCTGGTGCAGCCGATCCACATCGACGACCTGGTGGCCGCCATCGCCGGCCTGCTGAGGCACCGCCTGGACATCCCGCCTGGGCAGGGCACGGCCATGCGCGTGCCGCTGGTGGGGCCGCAAGCCATGCCCTTCACCGACTACCTGGCGGCGCTGCGCAAGGCCATGGGCATGGGCAAGCTGCGCGTGCTGCCGGTGCCGGGCCCGCTGGCGCGGCTGGCGGCCAGGGCAGGGCGCCTGCTGCCCGGCGCGCTGCTGGACGAAGACGCCCTCAGCATGCTGGACCGAGGCAACACGGGCGATCCCTCCCTGGCCACGCGCCTGATCGGCCACCCGCCGCGTCCCGTCTCGCAATTCATCGCCGATCCGGGCGCGGAACGCACGCGCGCCAAGCTGGGCTGGCTGCTGCCCGTCCTGCGCTACAGCATCGCGGCGGTCTGGATCCTGACCGCCATCGTGTCCTACGGCCTGTATCCGGTCGAGGACAGCTATGCGCTGCTGGGCCGCAGCGGCATCCCGGAAGCGCTGCAGCCGCTGATGCTGTACGGCGCCGCCACCTTCGACCTGGTCTTGGGTCTGGGCATCCTGTTCCTGGCGCGGCGCCGCTGGCTGTGGCTGGCGCAACTGGCCCTGATCGGCTTCTATACCGTCGTCATCGCGGCCAAGCTGCCGGAATTCCTGCTTCATCCCTATGGGCCGCTGACCAAGAACCTGCCCATGCTCGCCGCCATCTGGCTGCTGGCCGAACTCGAGGAACAATAATGGACTACGTTGTCGTGAAGTGGCTGCACATCCTGTCGTCAACCTTCCTGTTCGGCACCGGCATCGGCTCGGCCTGGTACATGCTGTTCGCCAACGTCAGCCGCGACGTGCGCGCCATCGCCGTGGTCGCCAAGTACGTCGTGGTCGCCGACTGGCTGTTCACCGCCACCACGGCCGTGCTGCAGCCGCTCACCGGCTTCTACATGATCCACCTGGCCGGCTATCCGCTGCACAGCAAGTGGATCATGTGGTCGCTCGTGCTGTACGTGATCGCGGGCGCCTGCTGGCTGCCGGTGGTGTGGCTGCAGATCCGCATGCGCGACATGGCGCTTGACGCGGCGCGCACCGACGGCGAACTGCCGGCGCTGTACTGGCGCTATTTCCGGATCTGGGTCACGCTGGGCGTGCCGGCCTTCCTGGCCTTCGTGCTGATCTTCTGGCTGATGGTGGCCAAACCGATGTAGTGATAGCTTCTCCTAACCGAAGAAAGGAACCTGGATGCGCGCTTACCAAATTCTTCCCGGCGCAAACATCGACGGGCTGCAATGCATCGACTATCCGGACCGTGAGCTGGGAGCGGGCGAAGTCCGCATCCGCGTGCACGCCGTCTCGCTGAACTACCGCGACCTGATGGTAGCGAGCGGCAATTACCTGGTGACCGTCGACGATCCGATCATCCCCTGCTCGGACGGCGCCGGCGAAGTGCTGGCCACCGGCCCCGGCGTGACCCGGGTGCAGAAGGGCGAGCGCGTGGCCGGCTCCTTCTTTCCGCTCTGGCTGGATGGCGCGCCCGGCCCGGAAAAGATCCGCCACGCCCTGGGCGGCGATATCGACGGCATGCTGGCCGAAGAGGTGATCCTGCACGAGGACGCGCTCGCGCTCATTCCTCCCGGCCTGGACTTCCTCGAAGCCGCGACCATGCCCTGCGCGGCGGTGACGGCCTGGAATGCGATCTTTGTGTCGAGCAACCAGATCAAGCCGGGCGATACCGTGCTGCTGCTGGGCACGGGCGGCGTCTCCATCCTCGGCCTGCAGCTGGCCAGGGCGGCCGGCCTGCGCACCATCGTCACCTCGTCGAGCGACGACAAGCTGGCCCGCGCGCGCGAACTGGGCGCCCACCACACGATCAACTACCGCAGCATTCCCGAATGGCATGACGAAGTCCTGCACCTGACCCGCAACATGGGCGCCAACGTGGTGCTGGAAGTCGGCGGGCAGGGGACGGTGAACCGTTCGGTGTCGGCGGCGGCGATGGGCGGCACCGTCGCCATCATCGGCGGCGTGAGCGGCTTCGGGGGCGAAGTGAATCCGGCCTCGCTGCTGGCCACGGCCAAGCGCATGGTCGGCATCTACGTCGGCAGCCGCACCATGCTGGAAGACGTGATGCGCTTCGCCGACACCACCGGCGTCAAGCCGGTGATCGACCGCGTGTTCCCGTTCTCGCAGGCGCAGGAGGCCTACCGCTACATGGAATCGGGTTCGCACTTCGGCAAGGTGGTGATCGACGTGACCGATCGCAGCTGATCATTTTTTCAGCGGCACCAGTTCGATCTCGAACAGCTTGGGCCAGAGCTTGCCGGTGACGAACAGGCGCTGGCTCTTGCCGTCCCAGGCGATGCCGTTGAGCACGGCATCGGGGTTGGCGGTGCCGCGCTGGTCCTTCGGCAGCAGGCCGGTGAGGTTGATCCAGCCGATCACCTTGCCGCTGTCCTTGTCGATGCGGGCGATGACGTCGGTGCCCCAGATGTTCGAATACAGCTCGCCATCGACCACTTCCAGCTCGTTGAGCTGGTTGATCGGCGTGCCTTCGGCCGTCACCTGGATGCGGCGCAGTTCCTTCATCGTCCTGGGGTCGAGGATGCGGACGAAGGAGCTGCCGTCGCTCATGTACAGGTGCTTCGCATCGTTCGCCAGGCCCCAGCCTTCGCCCACGTACTCGAAGCGCTGCTTCAGCTTGAAGCTTTTCAGGTCGAACACATAGCCCACCTGCGAGGTCCAGGTCAGGCCGATGAGCTGGTTGCCGACCGCCGTCGCCCCTTCGCCGAACACATCGGGCGGCAAGTCCTGCTTTTGGACCACCTTGCCGCTCTTGAGTTCCACCTTGCGGATCGACGACTTCCCGTTCTGGCCGGTGCTTTCGTACAGGTAACCGTCGCGGAAGAACAGGCCCTGGGTGAAGGCTTGCGGATCGTGGGGATAGGTGTTCTTGACGACAAATCCATAGACCGGAATCGCAGCCTGGGCGGCACCGGCCAGCGTGCAGGCGAGGGCAAGGGTGGTGAACTGTTTCAGCATGGCGTGCTCAGGAATGAGGTCGGGAAACTGTATCACACGTAGGCCAGCATCCGCCCGCAGGTGATCACGGCCATCCACAGCAGCAGCGACAGCGCCGCCTGCAGCCTGGCCCAGCCCGGAATGTCGTCTTGCCAGCCGGCGGCGCCACGGTAGGGGCCGAGGTGGAACAGCAGGGCGTTCACGCCCGCGGCCGCGATCAGGCACAGCTTGAGCAGGAAGACGGGGTTGCCCAGCATCTCGATCGGCTGGGTGGAAAACATCAGCAGTCCGGTCGGCACGACCAGCAGCAGGCTGCCCACCGACCAGGGCAGCAGGTGGCGCGCCAGCGCCCGTACCGGCAGCTCGCGGCCGAAGCCGAGCACGCGCAGGTCGAACATCGCCACCGCGCCTACCAGCACGGCAAAGCCGAGGATGTGCGCGGTCTCGACGATGGGATAGAGCCAGGCATGGCCGCGCATGGCGGCCGCCACCGGTGTGGACGCGACCCATGCGGCCGCGTCCGTCCATGGCATCAGCGCAGCTCCGTGGTCTTGCTGCCGATGATGATGCGTTCGGCGCGCAGTTCGTCCGGTTTGTTGCGGTTCTGGTAGCCGACCACGGTGGCCTTGCCGCCGGTGGCCAGCATGTCCTTGGACAGGCCGCGGTTTTCCATGCGTCCGGGCGGCGCCAGCACCACCAGCCAGGTCTTGTCGGCGGTCTTCAGGCGCACGTAGCCGTGCGGCTGCATGTAGCCGGACTCCTCGATCGTGCCGCTCAGTTGCAGCGGCTTGTCGGCATCGTATTCGCTCCAGCCATGGTGGGCGGATGCGGTGGCGGCCACCAACGTGGCCAGCAGGAACAGTCGTTTCATGGGCTCACTCCGGTTGAGGACAGTGCCGACGATTGTACGCCTGGACGTTCAGCCGTGCGCAGGCAGCACACCCAAGGTTTCCAGGCGCGCGCCGGCGGGGCGGGTCACCACGATGTCGCCCTGCGCCACGGATTCGCCGACCAGGGCGCGGATATTGATGTCGTGCGTCACCAGCACCAGGTTGGCCTTGCCCGTATGGCGTCCGGCCCTGGCCTGCACCTCGGCCACCTTGCCGCGGCGGCGCGCGTCTTCGTCCCTGAACATCGAGTCGAGCATGGGAGCGGGGTCGGCGCGGCCGAAGACCAGGCGGGCGGTGTCCAGGCAGCGGCACCAGCGGCTCGACAGCACCTCGCCGATGGGAATGCCGCGTCTGCGCAAGGCGTCGCCGATGCGGCGCGCGTCGCGCCGGCCGGCATCCGACAGGTTGCGCTGGCTTGCGCAGCGCTCCAGCACGAAGCCGGGCGGGTCGCCGATGCCGGGATCGGTGGCGGCGTGGCGCATCAGGAGCACATGGCCGCCTCCGCGCAGGCGCTGCCACAAGGCGGCGTCGTTCGGCGCCGCACCCAGGGGGAGGCTGGTTCCGGCCAGCAGCGCCAGGAATGGGCGTCGGTGCATGTTCGCCTCGTCGACAAAGCAGTGCCCGGATTATCCCGCCGCAGCGGCCTGAAAGGGCGCACGCCTTGCCGGGCATGGCGTGTACACTGCCGGGATGTCCCGGAACGAGGAGAACGCCATGCTGCTGCAACGCCCGGCAACCGGCGCCGACCTGGCGGCGCTGTGGGAACTGCGCACCCGCGCGGTGCGGGCCACCTGCGCCTCGCATTATCCGCCCGACGTGATCGACACCTGGTGCGCCGCGCCGCCGCCCGTCGCGCTGCCGCTGCTGGTGCAGGCCGGCGGCGCCGTGGTGGCGGAAGAAGACGGCCAGCTGCTCGGCTACGCCATCCTCAACCAGGAAACGGGCGAGGTGGATGCGGCCTTCGTCGATCCCGCGCACCAGGGCCGCGGGATCGCCCTCGGGCTGATGCGCGAGCTGGAAACCCTGGCCCGGATGCGCGGCCTGGCGCGCATGTTCCTGTCCGCCTCGCTCAACGCGGTGCCGTTCTACGAGCGCGCCGGGTTTCGCCGGGTGCGCGAGGAAGTGGTTCCGCACCGCAGCGGGATAGGCATTGCTTCCGTGTTCATGGAAAAGCCGCTTCCCCGCATGCAGGCAGTTCATGCAGGGTGACTGGCACGGTGCGCGCATCCTGCATACACTGGTGCGTCTTCTCTCCTGGCTCCCATCATGCACCCTGCATTCCTGCCCTTGTTCCTGCTGGGCGCCCTGGCGGCGCCAGGCGCCTCCGCCGCGTCCTGCGACGCCTATGCCGGCGACCTCGCCGCGATGGCCGGCGCGGACCAGGCCCTGCGCAAGCGGATCGACTTCCTGAACCAGCACACGCCCGAACAGCAAAGAAACCTGCAGCACCTGGGCCTGGTCGACCGCACCAACACGGAGCGCCTGAAGTCCTGGGTCGCACGCTGCGGCTGGCCCGACAAGGCCAGGGACGGCGACCAGGCGGCCGGCCACGCCTGGCTGCTGACCCAGCACGCCGACCATGACCGGCCCTTCCAGAAGCGCATGCTGGCGCTGATCGAGGCGGCGGCGGCGAAGGCCGGCGAAGGCGTCGGCAAGAATTTCGCCTACCTGTATGACCGCATCGCGGTCGCCGAACAACGCCCGCAGCACTACGGCACCCAGTTCGCCGGCGCGGGCAGCAGGCCCTGCGAACTCGACTTCGCGCCGATGGACGACCGCGCCAAGGTGGAGGAGCGGCGCAAGGCGATCGGCCTGATGCCGCTGGAGGCCTACCGGCGGCTCATGCGCGAGATGCAGCATTGCCCGGTCGATGTGGCGAGCGGACAGCCGAACGCCGATTACCACTATGCGCCGCCGGCAGGAGGGATCAAGCCATGATCCGGCTGCCGAAGCGCTTCGTCATCCTGCTCGCCGCCGCCCTGCCTTGCCTGTCCGCCCAGGCGGCATGCGGGCGCGTGGCCGCGGACCTGGACAGCATGGCCACCGCCGACCAGGCGCTGCGCCACCGCATCAAGCACCTCGACGGCATGACGCCGGCCCGGCACAAGCTGATGGACCGGCTGCGCATCGTCGACCATGAGAACACGCGGCGCCTGAAGGCCATCATTGCGCAGTGCGGCTGGCCGAGCAAGGCGAAATACGGGGAATCGGCGGCCGGCGCGGCCTGGCTGCTGGCCCAGCACGCCGACCACGACCTTCCCTTCCAGAGGCAGGCGCTCGCGCACATCGAGCAAGCGGCGGCCGACGGCGGGCAGCCGCTGGACCAGTTGTTCGCGCTGCTGTCGGACCGCGTGGCGACCGCCGAACGGCGTCCCCAGCTCTACGGCACCCAGCTGATGGCGCCGGCCGACAAGCCTTGCGCCTTCGACTTCCAGGCGATGGACGACCGCGCCAAGGTGGAGGCGCGGCGCAAGGCGATGGGCATGCCGCCGCTCGCGGACTACCGCAAGATCGTGCTCGAGATGAGCAACTGCCCTGTCACGCCGGAGCTTGGTGCGCCCAATTAATGTGTCGGGATCGGGTTCGCCGCGATATAGGCGTTGAACTCGTTGACCAGCTGGTGCTCGCCGGGGCCGGCGTTGTTCCGCATCGGCAGTGCCGATTCGACCACCACTTCTTCCTTGTCGCTGCCCAGGGCGGCCATGGTCTGCTCGATGAAGGCGGCCAGCGGCATGGCGCGCGGGTCGTCGCTCTTGACGATCAGGTCCGTGTTGACCCAGGGCGGAGCGATTTCCTGCAGCCTGACCGAGGTATCGCGCAGCATGAAGCGCTGCGACAGCGTGTACGAGTGCAGGGCGGCCTTGGTGGCCGAGTACACCGCGGTCGAGGCCAGCGGCACATAGGCCAGCACCGAGGTATTGTTGATGATGGTGGCGCGCGGCTGCTGCTTGAGGTGGCCGATCAGGGCGGAACTCATGCGGATCGGGCCGAGCAGGTTGGTGGTGACGGTGGACAGCATGGTGTCCTCGTCGATCGCGCCGGCGGCATCGTCGAAGGGCATGATGCCGGCGTTGTTGACCAGGACGTTCAGGTTCGGGAAGTCGCCGGTCAGCTGCGCGGCGACGCGGCGGATGCTGGCCGGGTCGGCGATGTCGAGTTCGACGGCGTGCATGCCGGGGTTGGCGTTCACCACTTCGTCGAGCAGCGCCTTGCGGCGGCCCGCGATGATCACGGTGTTGCCCAGCTTGTGGAAGGCTTCCGCCAGGCCGCGGCCGATGCCCGAGGCGCCGCCGGTGATGAGGATGGTGTTGTCGGTGAGTTGCATGCTGGTTCTCCGTGTGGGGTGTCGATGTGAACAGTCTACGGAGACGGGATGTGGCCTGTTGGTCGAATATCCCTCGATTTAGGACATCGTCGCGGCCGCGAAAATAAAAAACGGCGTGCATCGCTGCACGCCGTTCGACGGCATTGGCCGGCGATCAGATGAAGGTGAAGGTCATCTCCTCGGACAGGCGCGACTTCGGCAGATGCGCATTGAAGTCGGCCTCCGACGAATACCCGAAGCTCACCAGCACCAGGCTCGCCAGCCCCTGCTCGTTCAGGCCGAACTCCGCGTCGAGGATCTTCTGGTCGAAGCCTTCCATCGGCGTGGCGTCGATGCCCAGGGTGGCCGCGCCCAGCAGGGCGGTGCCCAGCGCCAGGTAGACCTGCTTTTCCAGCCACTGCGCCACGTCCTTGCTGCCGTAGCGGTGCTGGTGCACGTAGCCGCGGCGGCCCGCGTCCTGGCCGGCGCGCGCGGCGGCGTCGCGGAAGCGGCCGTCGCGTTCTTCCTGCTCGAGCAGCTTGTTCAGGTGCGCTTCATCCATGTCGATGCGCGAGCACAGCACGATGACGTGCGAGGCATCCTGGATCTTCGCGGCATTGTACGAATAGCCACCCTGCGCCGCCTTGGCGATACGGGCGCGCCCTTCCGGCGTGTTGGCGACGATGAAGTGCCAGGGCTGCGAATTGACCGACGAGGGGCTGTGGCGCAGCAGGCTGTACACCTTCTGCATCAGGTCTTCGGGGATGCGGCGCTGCGCATCGTAGGCTTTGGCGGTATGGCGCTCCTTGGCGGCCGACAGAATATCCATGCTTGATCCTTGCTACAAATAGAAAATGGTAAGCGATCTGGCGATTACGCGTAGGCGAGCACGATTTTCCCGTGCGCCTTGCCGCTTTCGACCAGTGCATGCGCGCGGCGCATGTTGGCGGCGTTGATGTCGCCGAAATGCTCGCTCAGCGTCGTCCGCAGGCTGCCCTGCTCCACCATCCCGGCAACGCGGTTCAGCAGCTCGTGCTGGCGGATCATGTCCGGCGTCTGGAACATCGAGCGCGTGAACATCAGCTCCCAGTGCAGCGAGACCGACTTGCGCTTGAGCGGCATGGCGTCCAGCGTGTCCGGATCGTCGATCAGCGCGAACTGGCCCTGCGGCGCCAGCACCTCGACGATCTCCGCGTAGTGCCGGTCGGTGTGGGTCAGGCTGACGACGATGTCCACCGCCTCGACGCCCAGCGCGGCCAGCTGCGGCTTCATCGGCTTGCCGTGGTCGACCGTATGGTGGGCGCCCAGTTCGCGCACCCACTGCTGCGTGAGCGCGCGCGAGGCGGTGCCGATGACGGTGAGACCGGTCATGCGTCTTGCCAGCTGGGTCAGGATCGAACCGACACCGCCGCCCGCACCGATGATCAGGAGCGACTTGCCTTCGCCGCCGCCTTCCGGCACCTTGATGCGGTCGAACAGCAGTTCCCAGGCGGTGATCGACGTCAGGGGCAGCGCCGCGGCCTGGGCGAAATCCAGGTTGGCCGGCTTGCGGCCGACGATGCGCTCGTCCACCGCCTGGAACTGGCTGTACGAGCCCGGGCGGGTGAGCGAGCCGGCGTAGAACACTTCGTCGCCCGGCGCGAACAGCGTCACCTCGGCGCCGACGGCGCGCACGATGCCGCTCGCGTCCCAGCCAAGTACGCGCGGCTCGGTCACGGCCGCACCGCGGCGCACCTTGGTGTCGACCGGGTTGACGGCGACGGCGCGCACTTCGACCAGCAGGTCGTTGGGGCCGGCCAGCGGCATCGGCAGATCCATGTCCTGCAGGGCGCCTGGCTCCTCGATGGGCAAACCGTGCTGGGTGTAGACGATGGCTTTCATGGGTGTGCTCCAATGCGGGTGAATGCGATGGAGGCGATTCTAGGGAAAGGCCGAGCAGGAAAACACCGGTATGGCAGAATTACACTTTCACTGCAGGCGTGAAAATCCCTGCCGCTTTCACTACCTGGAAGAACATGATCCGACTCGACGACCTGGCCCTGTTCGTGCGCTCCGCGGCGCTGGGCAGCTTTTCGCAGGCGGCGCGCGAGGTGAACCTGCTGCCGGGGCAGGCCAGCGCCGCCATCCAGCGCCTGGAGCGCGAGCTCGACATCCGCCTGTTCGCGCGCTCGACGCGCAGCCTGCGCCTGACCGAGGAAGGAAAACGCTACCTCCCTTACGCCCAGGATGCGCTGCAGGCCTTGCGCGAAGGCCGGGAGGGCATGCGCGGAGAAGACGCGGCCCTGAGCGGCACCCTGCAGATCGCGGCGCCCTCGGACTTCGGCCGCAACCTGCTGCTGCCGTGGATCTCGGAGTTCCGCGGCAACCACCCCGGGCTGGACATCCAGCTGCTGGTGTCGGACCAGGTGGCGGACGTCTTCCGCGATCCCGTCGACATCGCCCTGCGCTACGGCCAGATCGACGACGCCAGCTTCATCGCGCTGCCGGTGGCGCCGGAGAACCGGCGCGTGCTGGTGGCCTCGCCGGCCTATCTCGCACGCCACGGCCGCCCACGCTCGCCGCTCGACCTGGCGACCCACAGCTGCCTGGTATACCGGCTGCGCGGCCGCAGCTACGACCGCTGGTGCTTCCCGGCCACGGGCGAGGTAGTGCAGGTGAGCGGCCCGCTGGTGAGCGACGATGCCGACGTGGTACGGCGCTGGGCGGTGGCGGGAGAAGGCATCACCTACAAATCCTGGCTCGACGTGCACCAGGACGTAGTGGAAGGGCGCCTGGAAGTGCTGCTGCCGGCGATGCCGGGCGAGCCGACGCCCATGAACCTGGTGTGCCCGCACCGCAAGCAGTTCTCGCCGGCGGTCAAGCTGCTGCATGCGCTGGTGGCGGAGCGCTGCCTCCCCATCACGGCGCAGCTGCTGCGGATGCTCGGGCAGTAGATCAGCCGGCGCGCAGCAGCAGCAGGGCCAGCAGGAGCATCAGGCTGCCGGTGAAGGCCTCGATGCCGCGCCACACCGCGGGCCGCGACAGCACCGGCGCGCAGCGGCGCGCGCCGAAGCCGAGCGCCGAGAACCACAGCACCGAGGCCGTCATCGCGCCCAGCGCGAAGGACAGGCGCTGGGCGGAGGCGAAGCTGCCGCCCACGGTCCCCAGCAGCACCACGGTATCGAGGTAGACGTGCGGATTGAGCAGGGAGATCGCCAGCACCGTGGCCAGCGCCTTGCCGAGGGTCTGGACGTGCTGCCCGTCGACGCTGAGCGCGCCACCGCCGCTTTTGCTGGCGCTGCTGGAGAAGCAGCGCAGGCCGTACCAGACCAGGAAGGCCGCGCCGCCGTAGCGCGCCACGCCCACCAGCACGGGCGAGGATTCGACCAGGGCGCCCAGGCCGGCCATGCCGAGGGCGATCAGGATCACGTCGATGACGATGCAGGTGGCGACCACCGGCAGCACATGCTCGCCGCGCACGCCGGTGCGGATCACGTGCGCGTTCTGCGCGCCGATCGCCATGATCAGGCTGGCCCCCAGGCCCAGCCCCTGTAGAAACACCTGTTGGGAAAACATGCGGCCTCCGTGGGAAAGCCATCACTATCCCTGTCCGCGGGCCTGGATTCAATTATATTCATGAAATCTAAACCTCCTTAAGCAGGACTGAATCATGAAGCTCGACGCGCGCCGCAGCGCGGCCTTCCTGGCCGCCGTCGATTGCGGCAGCCTGGAGCTGGCCGCCAGCCAGCTGAACATCACGCCTTCGGCGGTCTCGCAGCGGATCTCGGCGCTGGAACAGGACCTGGGCACGCCGCTGCTGGTGCGCAGCCGTCCCTGCCGCCCGACCGGCCCGGGCACGCGGCTGGTGCAATACCTGCGCCGTTCCACCCTGCTGGAATCGGAGTTCCTGGCCGAGATGGGGATGGATCCGGGGCCGGTGCGGGTGGCGCTGGCGGTCAACAAC
The DNA here is from genome assembly GCA_966210615.1 of uncultured Massilia sp. Lineage (GTDB taxonomy): Bacteria > Pseudomonadota > Gammaproteobacteria > Burkholderiales > Burkholderiaceae_D > Telluria. The sequence continues at coordinate 14,174 of CBIHLT010000032.1, read as the reverse complement.
GACACCCTGGCGACCTGGCTGCTGCCGGTGCTGGCGCCGATCCTGCTGGAAGAACAGCTGCTGGTCGAATTCCTGCTCGACGACCAGGGCCATACCTTCGGGCTGCTGGAGCAGGGCCGGGTGGTGGCTTGCGTGACGGGCGAACCGGCGCCGCTGCATGGCTGCACGGCCAGCGCACTGGGCGTGATGCGCTACCGCCTGGTGGCCTCGCCGGCCTTTGCGCGGCGCTGGTTCCCGGACGGCTTCTCGCGCAGCGCCGCGCTGCACGCGCCGGTGATGGTGTTCGACCGCAAGGACCCGTTGCAGTCGAGCTTCCTGCTGCAGCATTTCGGATTGCCGGAGGGCGCTTATCCCTTCCATTACGTGCCGGCCAGCGATCCCTATGTGAACGCGATCCGCGCCGGGATGGGTTACGGCCTGCTGCCGCTCGAACAGTGCGCGGCGCTGCTGGAATCGGGCGAACTGGTCGACCTGACGCCGCACCTGCACGTGGACGTGCCGCTGTACTGGCACGCGTGGCGCATTCAGCCGCCGCGGCTGGAGCGCATGGGGGCCGCGCTGGTAAAAGCGGCGCGCGGGGTGCTGCTGCCGATCGGCCACCACTGAACCACGCCCCACAGCAGTTCCGGGACCAGGAACAGCCAGAGCACGGGGAGCGGGTCCTGGAGCATGGCCCAGGCGAGCCAGGCGGAAAAGACCAGGCGGGCGGTGGCGTCGAAGCGGCCCAGCATCAGGCTGGGGGCGGTGAGGCGGCAGGCGGACCAGGTGAGCACGACGGTGCCGAGCAGGCTTGCGAGCAGGTAGTGGATGGTGTCGAAGCCGGGCAGTGGATCGGCGCCTAGCCACTGGTTGATGTGCGAGAGCTGGGCGTAGAGGAGGGCGAAGGTCCACGGGGTGGCGAAGGGCGCGACGACGACGATGTCGTAGAGGGCGCTGGCGCGGGTGAGGCGGAGGTAGCTTGGAAGTGGGAGCATCTGCTCATGCTCGCACCGTTGGAAGTCGAAGCGTTTGAGGTGTGCATAGAAACTTGGGTTCCCCACCATAAAAAACGGGCCGGCTTCCCGGCCGGCCCGTATCAAACGGAGAGTTCAGGAAAAGCGCTCAGGTCCCGATCCGCCCTCCGTCGTTCTTGGTGATGACGATGGTCGCCGAGCGCGGACGCTTGCCCGCGCCATACCCCGCATTCGATGGCCACTGGCTGGTGTACTTGGCCGGATCGGCGATGTTGCTCGAGGAGGTGCTTTCGCCAGGATGCTGGATGTTCACGAACAGCGCCTTGCCATCCGGCGTCTCCGCGATGCCGGTGATCTCCGACCCCACCGGCCCCACCAGGAAGCGCTTGAGCGTGTCGGCGGTGGCGCTCTTGCCGACGAAGGTGTCCACGTTCAGCGCCGAGCCGTCCGCACGCGGGTAGCTCAGGGTGACTTTCTTGCCGTCGCCCACCTGCCCCGGCACGCCGGCCAGCATCATGCAGTTGGTGACATCGGTGTAGGCCCCGTCGTCGGTCTGGAACCAGCAGATGCCGGTGGCGGTGCTGAAGGCCAGGCCGTCCGGGCTGGAGAAGTCCTGGTCGGCGCTCAGGCCCGACAGGTTGACCTTGTCGGCGGCGGCGGCCGCTTCGGCGCCGAACAAGTAGACGTCCCAGGTGAAGCCGGTCGCGGCGGAACCCGCGGCGCCTTCCTTGACGCGCAGGATGTGGCCGTTCGGGTTGCCGTTCTGCGCGCTCGTGCCCTTCATGTCGGTGTAGACGCGCGGGTTGGCGGCATCCGGCGCGGCCTGGCTGGAACTGCCCGGCTCCACGCGGCGGTTGCTGTTGTTGGTCAGCGTGAAGTAGATCTCGCCGTTGGCCGGGTTCACCGAGCACCATTCAGGACGGTCCATCCTGGTCGCGCCCACCGCGTCGCCTGCCAGGCGCGCATTCACCAGCACGTCGGCCTGGTCGGTGAACTTGTAGTTGGCGTAAGCGGCGATGGCCGGATTGGTGATCGACAGCTCGATCCACTGTCCGCTGCCGTCGGCGGCGAATTTGGCGACGTACAGCTTGCCGTTGTCCAGGTACTTGTCGCCGGTGGCGATGCGGTCCGCCGCGGTGGCGTCGGCGGCGCTCCAGAGGGTGTTGGACACGTACTTGAAGATGTATTCGTTGCGCGAATCGTCGCCCATGTACACGGCCAGCGGCTTGCCCGCCTCCACCTTGCCGAAGGCGGCGCTTTCGTGCGCGTAGCGGCCCAGGGCGGTGCGCTTCTTGATGACGCGGGTCTTGTCATAGGCATCCATCTCGACGATGTAGCCCATGCCGTTCATCTCGTTGCGGTAGTCGTCGCTGCCGTCGGGCGAAGCGCCGGTTTTGCTGATGTTCCAGCGCGCGTATTTGTCGTCCGTACCGCCGGTTTCCCAGCCGTGGCGCGATGCGGCGCCCTGGTCGCGGCCATAGCGCTTGAGCGCGGCCACGCTCTTGTCGGCGCGCGCGGCGTCGTCGGTGGCGGACCGGGTGAAGTAGCCGGACCAGTTCTCCTCGCCCGACAGGTAGGTGTTCCACGGCGTCTTGCCGGTGCCGCAGTTGTTCAGGGTGCCGCGGGTCTTGGTGCCGGTCGGCGAGTATTTGGTGGTCACGAGCACATTGCCGCGCACCGGGCCGGACAGCTCGACCTCGGTCTGCTGGTGCACGCGGCGGTTGAACGAGGAATCCTTCAGGGTTTCCCACTTGCCGGCGTTCTTGCGCACTTCGACCACGGACAGGCCATGCAGGGCCATCTCCTTGTCCACTTCCAGCGCGGGACGCGGCAGGCTCATGGTGCCGCCGTTCGCATGCAGGAAGAAGGACGAGAGCTTGTCGTCGGTGGTGGCTTCGTGGTTCATCGCCAGCAGGCCGCGGCTGTTCTCGCTGGTGGAGGGCGCGCCGGTGCTCGAGAGCGGGAAGAATTCCATGCCGTCGTGATGGTCGCCGGCGCGGTTTTCCATGTCGCTGTCGGTGCCGTCGTTCTTGTAGGCCGGCGTGGCGGCGGTGAGCGGATCGCCCAGCGCGTACAGGACCGTGGCGGTGTAGCCGGCCGGGACGACGACGGCGTCCGCCAGGCTCTTGGACACGGCGGTAAAGCCCAGCAGCTTATCGGCAGGTGGCGTGGTGCCGGTCGGCGGCGCCGGCGCGGTGACGGTGTCGCTGTCCGAACCGCCGCAGGCGCTCAGGCCCATGGCGCCGAGGAAGGCGGTGGCGGCCGAGGCGGCGCCGCCGCGCAGCAGGCTGCGGCGGCTCAGGCGCGCGCTGAGGACGGTGCTGAAGTGCTCGTTCGACGATGGGTTGGTGTCGGTATCGTCATGGTCGACAGGGATGCGGGCAAAGTCGGTCGGCTTGTTCACGAAGTGGATCCTGTTCGGTAAGGGGTGAAAGTCCGAACATGGTAGAGAGCCAAGATGACTACTTTGTGACGCCTTGATAACAGTTTGATGACACAGTCTGTCTTTACGCTTGGCGATGCCCGAGGCCGATGCAGGCCGCGCCCAGCAGCGCCAGCCCGACGCCGAGGTAGTCGCTCCAGACCGGCTTGATGCCGTCGACCACGGCTAGCCAGGCCAGCGCGGTGGCGATGTAGACGGCGCCATAGCTGGCGTACACCCGGCCGCTGGCCGCCGGATGCAGGGTGAGCAGCCAGACGAAGGCTGCCAGGCTGAGCGCGGCGGGCAGGAGCAGCCAGGTCGAGCCCTTGCCGGTCAGCCAGAGCAGGGGAAGATAGCAGCCGAGCAGCTCGGCGATGGCGGTCAGGAAGAACAAGCCGAGCATGCGGCTCGATGCGAACAGGTCGAAGGTCATGGGCAGGATCGTGGACGGCGGAATACCGCCGTGATCCTACCATCCGCCGTCAGTAACGCCCCAGCTCGCGGACCAGGTCGGAACGCAGCTCGTCGATCGTGGGCGTGATGCCCTTGTCGCCGGGTGTGTAGAAAATGCCCGGCAGGACGCGGTCCTGCTCCAGCTGCGGCAGCAGGTCTTCCAGCAATTCCTCGATGGAGAAGGCCTGGGCGTCGTAGCCGTCCCATTCGTATTCGGCGCACAGGCTGGCGTAGTCGCTCGCCGGCCACATCGGAAACACCAGGGTGCCGTCGTCGGTCTTGGCCAGCGCCCAGCCATCCTGGTACAGCCCCCAGACTTCCTGCGCATCCGCGACGCGCTTGATGAAGTATTCGTAGCGTTCCGGGCCCGGCAGGGTCACGACCGCCGCCAGTTGCTGCGCGCCCAGCTTGATCGCCGAAATAATCCTTTCGCTCATCACCATTCCTGTCGATGCAGGCGACATGCCCGTAAAGTCTCAGCATACGACAACATGGCCGTTCGGCGCAGAATCTAGCGTGCGCGCCCTTTGGAATGACGTGGAGAAACCTAGAGGACGTGCAGGCCGTAGCGCACGTCGCGCCGGTTGGCCGTCTGCGCGCCCTCGACCAGGAAGGCGTCCCAGCCGAGACGCACCGCCGGCCCCGTCTCGTGCAGGGCGGCGCTGCGCACATCCAGCGCGCGCAACTCCAGTTCGATCTCATAGGCCAGGGACACGCCGGTGAACATCGACAGCAGGCTTTTCAGGGCCCTGGCCGCCATGCCGCCGGGCAGGAAGGCGTCGAAACGCGCGCGGTCGAGCGGCCCGACCACCAGGCGCAGGCGCAGGTCGCGCTGCCAGACGCGGGCGCCGGCGATCGCGCGCGCCCCGAGCACCGCCTTGTCGTCGCCGAGCATGGTCTGCTGGGACAGCGGCACGGCGTACCAGTCGCCCACGAACTGCTCGACCATGACCGGTTGGCCGAAGTACTCGGACAGCACGCGCCCGATCTGCACGGCGGAAGCGGGACGCTGGCGGATGCTGGCGGCGAAGTAGGCCATGGTTTCGTCCAGCACCGCGCCCTGTTCGGGACTGGCCAGGCGCGCGCGCAGCGAGGCGTCGCCGACGCCGGCCAGCGCCAGCAGCAGCGGCAGGAAGGCGTCGCGCCCGTCCAGCTGGTATTGCTGCGCCAGGCGGTACTTGCGCCAGGCCGCATAGAACAGGGCCAGCGAGCGGTTCGAGAAAGTGTCGAGGAAGGCGCGGGGACCTTCATCCTTGTCCTTGTCGCTGGCCTGGTGCTCGGCGAGGCGCTCGGTGTAGTGGGCCGGCAGCACGCCATTCCCGCCCAGCAGGCCCATGAAGGCCGGCGTGATGCGGATGTGGCGCAGGCTGCCGTCTTCCAGCGCCGCGGCCAGCGCGGCGGCCTGGGGCTGGATGTCGCGCGGCTCGGGCTGGACCGCCTCGAGCTGGCTGGGCGGGAAGCGCAGCGAGGTGGAATTCTGGAAGCGCAGGTGGCGTGCAACCAGGTCGTCGCCCGGCTGGCCGCGGCGCCGCAGCCAGGTTTCCAGCAGGCGCACGGCCTGGAAGAACTCGAAGCGCCAGGGCTCGCGGCACAGGCGCTCGATTACAGCAGGCTGAGGTCCCCGCTTCGCGGATCGCATGTGAGCAGCTCCTCTCCGGTTTGGCGCGACAGCATCACCAGCCGCGTGAAGCTGTTGGCATGCACGTACAGCGCAAGAAAGCGCTCGACGATGTGGGCGAAGGCGTGGATGCCGCTGCCGACAAACGCTTCCTCGTCGATCGTCAGGCGCACCTCGACGCCGCGCACCAGGCAGTTGAAGGGATTGCCCGCCATCCAGGCGCTGGCCGGCCGGTAATCGATGGCGGCGATGCCGCCGACCTGGCGCTGCGAGGAGGGCGAACGGGGCAGGTCGTGCAGCGCCAGCATCTCGCGGAAGGCCTCGACGCCGCCGTCGGCCAGCGACAAATGGTTCAGCGAGAGCAGTGAGATCAGGCGCCAGTGGGCATTGCGCCCGCTGGGAAAACGGTACGACGCCGTGGGCTTGCGCAGGAAGGAGATCGCCTTCACGCTCGATCCGCCCTCCAGGAACAGGTCGCCGCCGGGCTGGCCGTAGCTCAATGCGCTCGGCAGGTCGCGGTTGGTGCAGGTGAGTTCGACGTTGAGCGTGTCCGTCTCCACCGCGGCCGGATCGAAATCGATGTCGACGATGGACACCTGGGTCTCGAAGCCCGGACTTTTATCCAGCAGGGTTTCGTCGCGCCGCATCGCCCAGTAGTGACCGTGTTCGCTCGGCGTCTGCGCATGCCGCAGCGAATAGAAAGGACGGAACTCCACCACCGACTCGCCTTGCGGCGTCTGCCGGATCAGGCGCAGCGCGTCGATCGCCACCACCTCGTAGGCATAGGCGCGGCGCCCATCGGCCAGCACCGGGTAGCTCGCCGTCGTATGGGTCAGCTGGATCGGATCGCCGCGCTGGCGGAACAGGTTGACCACCGGCGTGCAGCCCAGCAGGACATTGTTGGTCGAGAGCGTGCCCAGCATGCGCGCCAGGTTCGAATCGGCGCGCATGCCCGACACGGCCAGGTGCAGCGTGACCGAACGGGCGCCCGGCGGCAGGGCCTTGGCGAGCGCCGCCAGGTCGATGTCGAAGAAGTTGAATTTCTCGGGGAAGCAGAAGTATTCGGTGAGCAGGCGGTAGGCGGTGTGCGAGCGGGCGGGGAAATCGATCAGGGCTTCGTCGTCTCCGAAACCGGCCGGCTTGACGGGAATGGCGGGCAGCGCCACCCAGCGTCCGCTGCCTTGCAGCTCGGCGTAGGCGGCCACGCCGCGCATGAAGAGGGCGTCGCGCAGGGCCGCGCAAAACGAGGGCTCGCCGTCGATGAAGACGCGCAGCGTGTCCAGTCCCAGCTGGCCCACGCCGCCCTGTTCGCCGGTGGCCGCGATGGTGAAGCTGATGCTGGACGAGACGCCGGCCGGCAGGCGCACCGCATCGGGCGCATCGATGATGGCGGAGAAGCTTGCGCGCTGAAGCGCCAGCGGCGCCACCGCCACCGGGTACACGGTGCGGAAGGTGCAGGCCACGCCGCGCACCGGGCGGCTGGTGAGCTGGGTGCCGCGCGCGATCATGCTGGCCGCGGTCTGCTGCCTGGCCGCGGCGGCGACGTCCATGCGCGCGATCGAGCAGGACGGAAAAGGGCGCAGGTAGTGCGGATACAGCACTTCGAACAGGGCCTCGGTGAATTCCGGATAGTCGTCGTCCAGGCGCTTGGCGATGCGCGCGTTGAGCAGGGCGAAGGACTCGATCATGCGCTCGGTGTGCGGGTCTTCGCACACCTCGCCGCTGATCAGGAGGCGTCCGGCGATCTTGGGATAGCGTTCGGCGAAGTCGCGCAGGTTGCGGCGCAGGTAAGCCAGTTCGCTCTCGTAATAGGGAAGCAGCTGTTCCATGCTCAGGCTCCTCGCGCGGCGGCGTGCTGCGGCTTGGCGCGTCCCGTCTTCTTGATGCTGTACTGCAGGGTGGAAGGCTGCAGCACGGCGTCGAAGTTGACCGCTTCTTCCGACAGGCTGGCCACCAGAAGGGCGGTGATCGAGAAGCTGAGGCGGTTAACGGATTCCTCGCGCAACTCCAGCGCCGCCTTCACGTTGCGCAGGCGTGGTTCGTGGCAGGCGATGGTCTTTTCGATGCAGCTGCAGATGGCGGCGCGGTCGGAAGGGCTGGACAGGGAACGGTCGGCGAAGTCGCTCAGGCCGTAGCTCACCATCGAGCGGCTGCATTCGGGGAAGGCCTTCAGCGCTTCCTCGTCGAGGACGGAGCGGGTGTTGAGCAGCGCTTCAAGGTCGCGCGCGACTATGTCCTTCAGATCTTCGGCAGTCAGTCGCGCTTCCCGCTGCGGCACGCCCAGCAGGCGGTCGAATAGTCCCGGCGTAAAAGCTTTCATCGTGCCTCCAGAAAAGAAATCGCATGGTGACACGTTGGCCATGGCAAATATTTGATCAAGTTCACATGGGCGTCTGTCACGCGTTGCTATTGTTTCCGAGCAAAGTTCCGCCAACCGCACACGACGCGAGGAAATCCAGTCCATGACCAGCAAAGTTCTCTGGGGCGAAGGCCTGCTGTTGCGCCCACAGCATTTTCAGCGGCAGGACCAGTACCACGAACACTGCCTGCACAAGGGCATCCGGGCCGTGCATCCCTATGCGTGGGGGGTGGACAAGCTGGAAGTCGACCGCGACGCCCTGGGCAACGGCGTGCTGCGCATCCTCGCGCTGTCGCTGCGCTTCCAGGACGGCCAGCTGATCGAGGCGCCCGGCCCCGACGCGCTGCCCGGGACCGTGGACCTGGGCCAGCTGCAGGCAGCGCAGAGCGTCACCTATTACGCCGCCGTGCCGGGGCTCAAGCCCTTCAGCGGCAATTTCGTCCAGCCTGGCCAGACCGACAACACGGCGCGCTTCATGCAGGTGAACGAAGAGACGCCGGACCTGTACACGCAAGCCTCGCCGGTGCAGCTGGCCTATTTGAAGACCACGGCGCGCCTGGTGTCGGAATTCGAGCCGCGCGACGCCTACGTGCACTTTCCGCTGCTGCGCCTGCGCCGCGCCGCCACCGGCGGCTTCGAGCTCGATGCCGCCTTCGTGCCGCCGCTGCTGTCCATTGGCGCCTCGCCGGTGCTGTTCCTGCAGCTGCGCCGCCTGCTCGACGCGCTGCAGGCCAAGGTCGGCGCGCTGTACGGCCACCAGCGCGAGCCGAGCCGCAACGTGGTCGAATTCCGCTCGGGCGACATGTCCTCGTTCTGGCTGCTGCACACGGCCAGCTCCGCCTATGCGTCCTTGAGTCACCACTTCCACCATCCGGCCCTGCATCCGGAGCGCCTGTTCGCGCAGCTGCTGGACGTGGCCGGGGGCTTGATGACCTTTTCGAAAAGCTGGACCCTGGGCGACCTGCCGCCCTACCAGCATGCCGACCCCGGTCCCGCCTTCGCCAAGCTGGTCACCATCGTGCGCGAGCTGCTCGACACCGTGATCTCCTCGAAATACTTCGCCATCGCGTTGAACGAGACGCGGCCCTGCTACTACCTTGGCATGCTCGATTCCGGCAAGATCGACGACGGCACCACCTTCTACATCGCTGTCTCGGCCGATATCCCGGCGCTGGAGCTGGTGGACGTGGTGCCGCTGCGCTTCAAGGTCGGCGCGCCGGACGATGTGGAGAAGTGCGTGCTGTCCGCGCTGCCGGGAGTGCGGCTGCAGCATGCGCCCCAGGTGCCGGCGGCGATTCCCGTGCGTCCCGACACCTGCTACTTCGTGCTGGAGGCCAAAGGAGCGATGGTTGAGCGCATGCTCAAGGCGCAGTCGATCTCGATCTACGTCCCGGCCGGCATGAAGGAGCTGAAGCTGGAGCTGCTGGCTGTGGTGGCCTGAACGGGCGATGAAGCGTCCACCGCATGACAATCGGAGCTCAACTTACTGCGCTGTGAACATGTCGATGAGGGCGCGGGTCGCTGCCGACTGGCGGCGGTGCGGCGCATACACGATCGAGAACGGGCGGCTGCGCCCCCGCAGGTGCGGCAGCAGTTCTACCAGGCGGCCTTGCGCCACATGTTCGCGCGCGATGAAATCGTAGGTCTGGGCAATGCCGGCGCCCGCCACCGCCAGGGATACCACGCCCAGCACGTCGTCCGACACGACCACCGTCGGACTGGCGGTCCATTCGATATCGGCGTCGCCGTCCCGGAACACCCAGGGCGCGATGCGTCCCGTGCGCGGAAGGATGAAGGGCAGGCAGCAATGCCCTTCCAGCTCCTCGAGCCCATGGGGTATGCCGGCCCGTTCCAGATAGCCGGGCGAGGCGACCAGGCACAGGGCTTCGTCGGCCAACTTGCGCGCCACCAGGCCGCTGTCGGCGAACTCGCCGAGGCGAATCGCCAGGTCGAAGCCCTCGGCCACCAGGTCGACATTGCGGTTGGTGATGTTCAACTCAAGCTTGACCTCAGGATGGGCGCGGGTAAAGGCGGCCAGCAAAGCGGGCAGGCGGTGATGCCCCCAGGTGGTCGGCGCACTGAGCCGGATCCGTCCCGTCAGCGCCCCTGCCGAGCCCTGCACCTCGCGTTCGGCGTCGCCCAGCATGGAGAAGGCCGCGCGTGCCTGTTCCAGGTACTGGCGGCCTGATTCGGTCAGCGTCACCTGGCGGGTCGTACGCCGCAGCAGCTGGGCCCCCAGGCGGCTCTCCAGCCGCGTCACTGCGCGGCTCAACACGGAAGGCGTGGTCGACAGCGCGACCGCGCCTGCCGTGAAGGAAGCATGGTCGGCGACCGCGATAAACGCCTCCAGGTCGTCCAGGTAGTCGAATTGCCGGCTTATTTTGTCCTCCTGAGAACAAGTGAATTCCTTACAGACCAGTTTATCTCCTCCTGAGCCAACAATACAGTGTTGCCTTGTCCAACACCACCGGAGAGAACCATGGATCTGAAACTGAACAACAAGACAGCCCTCGTCACCGGCGCCACCGCGGGCATCGGCCTGGCCATTGCGCGCTCCCTGGCTGCCGAGGGAGCCGCCGTCGCCATCACGGGCCGCAGCCGCGCCAAGCTCGATGCCGCGGTGGCTGCGATCCGGGAAGCAGCCCCCGGCGCGACCGTCACGCCTGTCCTGGCCGACCTGGGCAGCGCAGCCGGCGCCGGAGCCGTCACGCAGGCGCTGCCCGAGGTCGACATCCTGGTCAACAACCTGGGCTATTACGAAGGCAAGCCCTTCGCCGAGATCGACGACGAGGACTGGATGCGCATGTTCGACCTGAACGTGATGTCGGGCGTGCGCCTGGCGCGCCATTATTTCCCGCGTTTGCTGCAGAAAAACTGGGGCCGGGTGATTTTCATCTCCAGCGAGGTTGCTGCGTTTACGCCGCCGGACATGATCCATTATGGTGTCAGCAAGTCTGCCCAGCTGGCGGTGTCGCGCGGCCTGGCCGAGCTGACCCGGGGTACCCAGGTGACCGTCAACAGCGTGCTTCCTGCTGCCACCCGCTCCGAAGGCATCGTCGACTACCTGCGCCAGACCGCGCCACGGCCCGGCATGAGCGACACCGAGGTCGAGGCAGCGTTCTTCGCCAGCCATCGCCCGAGCTCCCTGATTGCCCGCATGATCGATGCCGACGAAGTCGCGGCGATGGTGACGCTGCTGGCCAGCCCGCTCGGCGCCGCGACCAATGGCGCCGCCGTCCGCGTCGAAGGCGGCAGCTACCGCTCGATCCTCTGAACACCCTGCACAGCTTTCGATTCCGGAGACGCTCCATGCCTATCAAGTTTTCCACGCTGTTCGCGCTCGCGCTGGCAGCCAACGCATCCGTCCACGCTGCGAACGCGGCCGAACCCGCGCGGCTCGAACGCTGGCGCAGCTATACCGGCGTGAGCTGGGATGCGCCGCAAGCAGGCAAGCCGCCGCTGCCCTTTGCCGACTCGGCAGGTGCACCGATCGCCGGTATTCGTTTCGATGCGAGCGGACGGGCATTCGTCAGCACGCCGCGCCTGATCTCATCGCGTGCGCCGGCCACCCTCAGCATCCTCGACACGGGCGCCGACGGCGGGCCGGCGCCGCTGCGCGCCTTTCCGTCGGTCGAAGCCAATGCCGTCGGCGGCGAGCCGGCAACGCATCTGCGCAATGTGCTCGGTTTTTATGTAGACAAGCGCAATGGCTGGCTGTGGGCCCTCGACCAGGGCTTCGTGGCCGGCGAGGCCGAGGCGCCGGTGGGAGCGCAAAAGATCGCCGTGTTCGCGCTGGCGACGGGCGCGCTGGTCAAGACCATCGCGCTGGACGCGGTAGCCGACCGCAAGGGCAGCTTCCTGAACGATATCGTCGTCGACGAAGGCCGCAGGCTCGCTTACGTATCCGATAGCGGCTTGCGCAGCGCGCCTGCGAACCAGGCTGCCCTGATCGTCGCCGATTTCGCCTCGGGCCGGGCCCGCCGCGTTCTCGACCGGCATCCGGCCGTCCTGCCGCAGCCGGGAACGCCGGTCATGTCCCACGGCGCCGAAGTCTGGCCGGGCAAGCCCCTCGTGCTGGGCGTGAACGGCATCGCCCTGTCGCCCGATGCCCGCACCCTGTACTGGACGGTGACCAGCGGCACCCACGCCTATGCCATGCCGACCGCACTGCTGCGCGATCCGCGTGCCGGCAAGGCAAAGCTGGCGGCCGCGGTGCGCGACCTGGGCGACACCGGCGGCAACACCGACGGCATCGTGACCGACCGCCAGGGCAGGCTTTACATCACCGACGTGTCGCGCAACGGCATCGTCCGCTATGATCCTCGCCGCCCCGGCATGCGCTTACTGGCAAGCGACGAGGGCGTGTACTGGCCGGATACCCCGGCGATCGCGCCCGACGGCGCGCTCGTGTTCACCGCCAGCCACCTGAACCGGCATTTTGCGGGCGAGGTCAAGCCCGGGGAAGAACGCTACGCACTCTGGCGCCTGCCCCTGCATTAATCCCCGCGCCGGGTGCAATGCAGCCCAGTTCCGCCAGGGTCCGCTCGACCGCCAGGTCGAGCGGCGTATGGGATTCGCTGCCAAGCTCCGCGACCAGGCGGGCGTTGTCCAGGCGCAGTGCTCAATGCCACAGGTAACGCATTTCAAGCAGTTCGCGCATCGTTTCGTGGAAGGGCGCGGTGCCGCGCCATGCTTTTTCGATGCCACTCGAGACTTGGGTCACGATGCACGAAGACCTGCGACAGTCCCCGCTGCAAAGTGACGTTTGACGCACTGGTCACTGCCTTGGCAAGCTACGCAAAAGGCAGTGAAATGGCCACGAAAGTTGGACGTGGTTAGCGACGTTTGGCAAATAATCTCGGTTGACCAAGCTAATTCAAGGTCTCGACATGCCCGAGTGCAACGGTAAGCCTTACTCCACCGTCACCGACTTCGCCAGGTTACGCGGCTTGTCCACATCGGTGCCGCGCGCCAGCGCGGTGTGGTACGCCAGCAGCTGCAGCGCGGCCACGTGCAGGATTGGCGACAGCTCGCCGTAGTGCTCCGGCAGGCGGATCACATGCAGGCCGTCGCCCGAGGTGATGCGCGAGTCGACGTCGGCGAACACATACAGCTGGCCGCCGCGGGCACGCACTTCCTGCATGTTTGACTTCAGCTTTTCCAGCAGCGCATCGTTCGGGGCGATCGTGACCACCGGCATCTCTTCGGTCACCAGCGCCAGCGGGCCGTGCTTCAGCTCGCCTGCCGGGTAGGCTTCGGCGTGGATGTACGAGATTTCCTTGAGCTTGAGCGCGCCTTCCAGGGCGATCGGGTAATGCATGCCGCGGCCCAGGAACAGGGCGTTTTCCTTGCGCGCGAATTCTTCAGCCCAGGCCATGATCTGCGGCTCGAGCGCCAGCACCGAGGACAGCGCGACCGGCAGGTGACGCATCTGCTTCAGGTGCTCGGCTTCGTCCGCGTCGCTCAGGCGGCCGTTGACTTGTGCCAGGGTCAGGGTCAGCAGGAACAGCGCGGCCAGCTGGGTGGTGAAGGCCTTGGTCGAGGCCACGCCGACTTCGACGCCGGCGCGGGTGATGTAGGCCAGCTTGCACTCGCGCACCATCGCGCTGGTGGAAACGTTGCAGATGGTCAGGGTGTGCGGCATGCCCAGGCTGCGCGCGTGCTTCAGCGCGGCCAGGGTGTCGGCCGTCTCGCCGCTCTGCGAAATGGTCACGACCAGGGTCTGCGGGTGCGGGACGCTGTCGCGGTAGCGGTATTCGCTGGCGATCTCGACGTTGACCGGGATCTTGGCGATGCATTCGATCCAGTACTTGGCGGTCAGGCCGGCGTAGTAGCTGGTGCCGCAGGCCAGGATCAGCACGCGGTCGATTTCCTTGAACACGCCATAGGCGCCGTCGCCGAACAGTTCCGGCATGATGCCGGTCACGCCTTCGAGGGTGTCGCCGATGACGCGCGGCTGCTCGAAGATTTCCTTCTGCATGTAGTGGCGGTATGGGCCCAGCTCGGCCGCGCCGGTGTGGGCGTGCACGGTCTTGACTTCGCGCTCGACCGAACGGCCTTCGGCGTCGACGATCCAGTAGCGGGCCAGCTGCAGGTCGACCACGTCGCCTTCTTCCAGGTAAATGATCTGGTCGGTGGTGCCGGCCAGCGCCATCGCGTCCGAGGCGACGAAGTTCTCGTTCTCGCCCACGCCGACGATCAGCGGCGAACCCTGGCGGGCGGCGATCACGCGGTGCGGCTCTTCGCGGCAGAACACGGCGATCGCGTAGGCGCCGTGCAGGCGCTTGACGGCCTGCTGCACGGTGTCGAACAGGTCGCCGTTGTACATGTGGTCGACCAGGTGGGCGATGACTTCGGTGTCGGTCTGGC
>CBIHLT010000031.1:0-30239 GCA_966210615.1 uncultured Massilia sp. | reverse complement strand
TCGTTAGACCTCAGCAGCCAAGGAAGATTCAACACTCAACGGTGACAGCGCCAAACAAAAAGCCACCGGCTCGCGCACGGTGGCTTTGCTGGCGGGCGGAAGACGGATCAGCGCCCGGCCGCTACTTCCTCGGGGCGCAGGGCCGAGGCCAGCTTGTCCAGCACGCCGTTGACGTACTTGTGGCCGTCGATGCCGCCGAAGGACTTGGCCAGCTCCACCGCCTCGTTGATCACGACGCGGTAGGGAATCTCCGGATGGTTCTTCAGCTCGTAGGCGCCCAGCAGCAGCACCGCGTGCTCGATCGGCGACAGCTCGGTCAGCTGGCGGTCGATCAGCGGCGCGATCGATTCGCGCAGCTCGACCGAGGTGCCGATGGTGCCGTTCAGCAGTTCGGCGAAGAACTCGCCGTCGGCCTTGTCGAAGCCGTGCGCGCCGCGGATGTTGGTGGCGACGGTGCGGGCCGGCTCGTTGTTCAGCAGCCACTGGTACAGACCCTGGAGCGCGAACTCGCGTGCGCGGTGGCGCGGCGTGCGGTTCTTGCTGGGGTTGGCGTGCGTACTCTTGTCAGTCATGGTGTTACCTTCTCTGTTTACTCTTCTTCGGCCGACAGCTCGTCCAGGCCGATCAGCAGGTTCGACATCTCGACCGCCACGCGCGCCGCGTCGGCGCCCTTCTCCGCCATGCGGGCTTCGGCCTGCTCGTCGTTCTCGGTGGTCAGGATCGCGTTCGCGATCGGCATGCCGTAGTCCAGGCCGATGCGGGTGATGCCCGCGCCCGATTCGTTCGCCACCAGCTCGAAGTGGTAGGTCTCGCCGCGGATCACCGCGCCCAGCGCGACCAGCGCGTCGAACTGCTGGGTCTCGGCCATCTTCTGCAGCGCCAGCGGCACTTCCAGGGCGCCCGGCACGGTCACGTGCAGGATGTCCTCGTCGGCCACGCCCAGGCGCTTCAGCTCGGCCAGGCAGGACGACAGCAGGCCGTGGCCGACGTCGGCGTTGAAGCGGGCCTGCACGATCCCGATGCGCAGGCCTTCGCCTGCCAGATTGCTTTCAAAAGTTCCTACCGTCATGGCTGACCTCTTCTTGTCTGTGTATATGTGGGTTGTATGGTAACGCGTTGCGTCAGGCGGCCGGGCACGGCAGGTAGCCGGTGACTTCCAGGTCGAAACCGGTCATCGACGGCATCTTGCGCGGGTTGGCCAGCAGCTGCATCCTGCCGACGCCGAGGTTGCGCAGGATCTGGGCGCCGATGCCGTAGGTGCGCAGGTCCATCGAGGCGGCGCGCGCGCTGGCGCGGCCTTTCGCCTCGGGCGGGGCGAACTGCGCGAACAGCTGCTCGGCGGTCTCGCCGCAATTGAGCAGCACGAGCACGCCGCGCTCGCTCGCCTGGATGGCGCGCATGGCCGAGGCCATGTCCCAGGAGTGGGTGGACGAACGGTTTTCCAGCAGGTCCAGCAGCGACACCGGCTGGTGCACGCGCACCAGCGCTTCCTTCTCCGGCGCCAGCTCGCCGTGCACCAGGGCCAGGTGGGCGCAGCCGCTCGGGCCGTCGCGGAAGGCCACCAGCTTGAACTCGCCGTGCTCGGTCGAGATGGCGCGTTCGGCCACGCGCTCGACCAGGCTTTCGTTCTGGCTGCGGTAGTGGATCAGGTCGGCGATGGTGCCGATCTTCAGGTTGTGCTCCTTGGCGAACTCGATCAGGTCCGGCAGGCGCGCCATGGTGCCGTCTTCCTTGATGATCTCGCAGATCACCGAGGCCGGGGTCAGGCCCGCCATCGAGGTCAGGTCGCAGCCGGCTTCGGTATGGCCGGCGCGCATCAGCACGCCGCCCTTCTGGGCGCGCAGCGGGAAGATGTGGCCAGGCTGCACCAGGTCGTCCGGGGTGGTGCCCTTGTTGACGGCCACCTGGATGGTGCGCGCGCGGTCGGCCGCCGAGATGCCGGTGGTGACGCCTTCGGCCGCTTCGATCGACACGGTGAAATTGGTCCCGAACGAGGTGCCGTTCTTCGAGGTCATCATCGGCAGCGCCAGCTCGTCGCAGCGCTCTTCGGTCAGGGTCAGGCACACCAGGCCGCGCGCGTGGCGGATCATGAAGTTGATCGCTTCGGGAGTGACGAAATCGGCGGCGAGCACGAGGTCGCCTTCATTTTCGCGGTCCTCTTCGTCGACCAGAATGACCATGCGGCCGGCGCGAAGTTCGGCAACGATTTCCTCGGTGCTGGAGATAGACATGCGGATTCCTTGAATCGGGACGGTTATGCGTAATCCGCTATTTTAAAGGATTTGCAGGCTTTCAACCGGGTTTGCCCCCAGGACTGGCGGCGATGCGCCGCCGCGATACCGCCGCAGCCCGGCTATGGGTTGTCAATATGCAACAGATGCTCGCTTACCAACGGCGAATTGTTACTTTTTAAAGTTCTGCGCGCAACATCCTAGCGTGCCTGAGCGCGACTCGATTATGATAAAGACATCGCGGCCGTTCGCACACGAAGACGCATGGCCGCCCTCCCGTCGGAGTTGCCACGGAGTTGCCAATGATGGCTGTTCCATATTCCAGCGCCAGCACCGCCCTCCTTGCGAGAGGGCGGCGCTGATGGCCACGATCCTGATCGTCGACGATCGGCCGAGCAACCGCGCCTTCCTGTGCGCCCTGCTCGGCCACACAGGCCATCGCCTGCTGGAGGCCGAAGACGGCGCCCAGGCCCTGGCCCTGACGCGGAGCGACCATCCCGACCTGATCATCACCGACATCCTGATGCCCACCATGGACGGCTACGAGTTCGTCCAGCAGCTGCGCGCCGATCCGGCTCTGGCCGCGACCAGGGTGATCTTCTTTTCGGCCGTGTACGCCGAGCACGAAACGGTGGCGATGGCCGAGCGCTGCGGCGTCTCCACGGTGCTGAGCAAACCGGCCGACGCCCACCAGATCCTGGAAGCGGTCAGCGCCGAACTGGGTGTGCACGCGGGCGCGCCCGCCAGGCCCCTGCCTGGGGCGGGCGAGCGCGTTCCCGGCATGCCTGGCGCCCTGTGCGCGCGCCTGTCCGAACTGGAACGGGTCTGCCTGGCCCAGGTCGGCGAGCGCCGCGTCGAAGCGCTGGCGGCGGCCTTCCTCGACGCCGCGCGGCGGGTGCTGGATGCGGACGTCGCCGCCCTGTGCCTGCTGGAGAGCACCGAGCGCGGCGTGCGCCATCTCGCCACCCAGGGCGTCGACGGCGCCCTGCTGGCGGACCTGGCGCTGGACGAAACGCGCCTTCCGGGCGCGCTGCTGCGCGCCCGCGCGCCACTGCGGCTGTCCGCGGGCGACGCCCTGCTCGACGGCCTGCCCGCCGGCCACCCGCCGTTGGGCCACCTGCTCGGCCTGCAGGTGCACGACCTGCGCCACCCGCACGGCTGGCTGTATTGCGGCCGCCGGCCCGGCGCAGCGGCCTTCTCGGATGAAGAAGAAAGCTGGGCCGCCGCCCTGGCGGCCCAGCTGGCGGTGGCCTGCGAGAACCTGAACCTGTACGAGGTGGTGCAGCGCCACGCCGCCCAGCTCCAGCTGGAAGCGATCGCGCGCGCCGAGGCCGACGCCGCGCTGCGCGACAGCGAGCACCGGCTCGAACTGGCGCGCCAGGTGTTCGACAGCACCCAGGAAGCGATCATGATGACGGACGCGAACGCCAATATCGTGGCCGTCAATCCCGCCTTCGAACAGATCAGCGGCTACACCGAGGCCGAGGTGATGGGCCAGAACCCGCGCATCCTGCGCTCCGGGCGCCACAACGGGGACTTCTACAAGGCCATGTGGAGCTGCCTGGAAAAGGACGGCCAGTGGCGCGGCGAGTTGTGGAACCGCCGCAAGAACGGCGAAGTCTATCCCGAACGCACCAGCATCAGCGCGGTGCGCAACGACAAGGGCAAGCTGACCGCCTACGTCTCGGTGTCCACCGACATGTCGGCGCTCAAGGCCGCCCACCACCAGCTCGACTTCCTGAGCAACCATGACGCGCTGACCCTGCTGCCCAACCGCTCGCTGTTCAACGACCGCCTGCAGCAGGCGCTGGCCCAGGCGCGCCAGAGCAGCGGCCAGGTCGCCCTGCTGCTGCTGAACGTCGACCGCCTGTCGCGCATCAACGACAGCCTCGGGCACGCCGCCGGCGACGCAGTGCTGCGCGAAGTGGGCCGGCGCGCCAGCGAGGTGGCCGGACCGACCGACACCGTGGCGCGCCTGTCGGGCGACGAATTCGTCATGATCGTCAACGGCTGCTCGGACACCGACGCCATCATCCACTGCGCGCGGCGCCTGATCGACGCCATCGCCCAGCCGCACACGGTGGGCGGCCATGACGTCATCATCACCGGCAGCGCCGGCATCAGCATCTTCCCGCGCGACGGCGGCGCCCCGGGCGAACTGCTCAAGGCCGCCGACGCGGCGCTGGGCAGCATGAAGCAGTCCGGCCGCAACGGCTTCCGCTTCTACAAGGGCGAGATCAACGCCGAGGCGCTGCGCTGGCTGGCGCTCGAAACCCGCCTGCGGCACGCCATCGAGCGCGAGGAACTGGCCCTGCACTACCAGCCGCAGATCTCGCGCATCGAAGACCGCGTGGTCGGCATGGAAGCGCTGCTGCGCTGGCGCAGCGACGAGATCGGCCAGGTCTCGCCGGCCGACTTCATCCCGCTGGCGGAGGAGACGGGCCTGATCCTGCCGATCGGCGAATGGGTGATCCGCCAGGCCTGCTTCCAGAGCATCGCCTGGCAAAACGCGGGCCTGGCGCCGGTACGCGTCGCGGTGAACGTCTCGGCCAGCCAGTTCAAGGCCGGCAACGTGGCCACGGTGGTGCGCGCCGCGCTGCAGGACAGCGGCCTGGCGCCGCGCTGGCTCGAGGTCGAACTGACCGAAAGCGTCATGATGGGCGACTCCACCGCCGTCGAAGCCCAGATGGCGGAGCTGCGCGCGATGGGCGTGTCGCTGTCGCTGGACGATTTCGGCACCGGCTACTCCTCGCTCCGCTACCTGTCGCGCTTCCCGCTCGACAAGCTGAAGATCGACCAGGCATTCGTGCGCAACATCACCACCGAGCAGCGCAGCGCCGCCATCGCCCAGGCGACCATCGCCCTGGCCCAGGGCCTGTCGCTGGCGGTGGTCGCCGAAGGCGTGGAGACGGTCGGCCAGCGCGACTTCCTCGGCACCATCGGCTGCGACGTGTTCCAGGGCTACCTGTACAGCCGCCCGGTCGCCGCCGTCGAGATGGCCCAGTTGCTGGCCGCGGGCCGGGTGGCGGCATAGCGTGGACCGGAGAGTCAGCCGTGCGCCCCCTGCCGGCGCACCGAGCCGGGGTAGAATGCTGCGACCATGTCATCCGGGATAACCCAATGAGCAACAATTTCGTGCGCGGCCTGTGCCTGGCCGCGCTACTGTTCGCGCACACGCTGGCCCACGCCGCCGCGCCCGCCCTGCGGCTGGACGATCCCATTCCCGTCGGGCCGCAGGTCAAGGTCGGCAAGCTGGCCAATGGCCTGACCTGGTACGTGCAGCGCAACGCGCGCCCGGAGCGCAAGCTCGAACTGCGCCTGGTGGTGAAGGCCGGCTCGATCCTGGAAGACGAGGACCAGCGCGGCCTGGCCCACTTCGTCGAGCACATGGCCTTCAACGGCAGCACCCATTTCCGCAAGCACGAACTGGTGTCCTACCTGCAGTCGATCGGCGTCGGCTACGGCGCCGACCTGAATGCCTATACCTCGTTCGACGAGACCGTGTACGTGCTGCCGATTCCGACCGACCAGCCGCACAGCGTCGCCAAGGCCTTCCAGGTGCTGGAGGACTGGGCGCACGGCGTGCGCTTCGACCAGGATGCCATCGACAAGGAGCGCGGCATCGTGCTCGAGGAGCTGCGCCTGGGCAAAGGGGCGTCGGACCGCATGGGCAAGCAGATCTATCCGAAGATCTTCAACGGCTCGAAATACGCCGCGCGCCTGCCGATCGGGCGCGAGGACGTGCTGCGCGGCTTCCGGCCGGAGGCGCTCAAGCGCTTCTACCGCGACTGGTACCGGCCGGACCTGATGGCCGTGGTGGTGGTCGGCGACATCGACCCGGCCCGGGCCGAGTCCCTGATCAAGTCGCACTTCTCGCGCCTGAAGAATCCGGCGCAGCCGCGCGCCCGCGACTACGCCGCGATTCCCGCGCGCGCCGGCACCGAGGCGCTGGTGGTGCTCGACCATGAAGCGAGCGGCAATTCGGTGCTGATCCGCTATCCGCTGCAGCCGGTGCGCGAGCCCGGCACCATCCGCGCCTACCGCGAGGAGCTGGTGCAGGCCCTGTTCGGCGCCATGCTCAACCAGCGCCTGAGCGCACTGGCCCAGCAGCCCGAGCCGCCCTTCCTGGCCGCCAACAGCGCCCTGGGCAAGCTCACTCCGCGCTACCACTCCTACAACGCCAGCGCCGCCCTCGGCCCGCGCGGCGCGGCGCCGGCGATCGCCGCCCTGGTGCAGGAAAACGAACGCGCGCGCCGGCACGGCTTCGGCGCCCAGGAACTGGAGCGGGCCAAGAAGAACATGATGCGCAGCTACGAGCAGGCCTGGAACGAGCGCGCCAAGAGCGACTCGGCCACCTATGCGGCCGAATACATCCGCAACTTCCTGCAGCACGAAGCGATTCCCGGCATCGACACCGAATACCGCTACGTGCGCGAGCTGGTGCCCGGCATTTCGCTCGACGAGATGAACGCCTACGCGCGCCGCACGATTCCAGCGGATTCGGGCAAGCTGGTGCTGTACACGGGCGTGGACAAGCCGGATGCGCCGACCGGCGCCCAGCTGCTGGCGGCCGTGGCCGAGGCCGCGCGCCAGCCAGTCCTGCCGCACGACGACAAGGCGGTGGCCGCGCGCCTGATGGACAAGCCGCCAGCGCCGGGCAGCATCGTGGCCGAGCGCCACGACAAGGCGCTCGGGCTGACCCACCTGACCCTGTCGAACGGCGTCAAGGTGATCCTCAAGCCCACCGACTTCATGAACGACCAGGTGATGCTGAGCGCCGCGCGCTTCGGCGGCCAGAGCCTGTTCGGCGACCAGGACATCCTCAACGCGCGCTTCGCCAACGCCATCGTGGCCAGCATGGGCATGAAGGACTTCTCGCCGCTGGACATGCGCAAGATCCTGGCCGGCAAGGCCGCCGGCGTGACGGTGGGCCTGGGCAGCTACACGGACCTGGTGGCGGGCGCCTCCGGGGCCTCGGACATCGAGACCATGCTGCAGCTGCTGTGGCTAAAGTTCTCGACGGTGAGGCGCGACGAAGACCTGTTCCGCGCCTATGTCGGCAAGCAGGCCGAGCTGGCGCGCAACCAGAGCGGCCAGCCGGGCAAGCGCTTCGGCGACGCGGTGGTGTCCGCCCTGTACAACGGCCATCCGCGCGCGCCGCGCACCCTGGAGGCCGACGACTACGCCAAGATCGACCTCGACCGCAGCATCGAGATCTTCCAGCAGCGCTTTTCCAGCGCCAAGGATCTGAGCTTCATCGTGGTGGGCAGTTTCGACGCGGACGCGATCCGTCCGCTGCTGGCGACCTACCTCGGCAGCCTGCCGACGCCGGACATTCCGGTAGCCTACCGCGATGTGGGCCTGCGCCCGGTCACGGGCGTGGTCAAGCGCGAAGTGCGCAGCGGGCTTGAACAGAAGAGCACGATCTCGCTGAATTTCACCGGGCCGGCCGAGTTCTCGGAAAGCCAACAGCTGCGCCTGGCGGCGCTGGTCGAGGTGCTCAACCTGCGCCTGATCGAGGTGCTGCGCGAGCAGATGGCGCTGATTTACGGCGGCGGCGCGAACGGCGCGCTGAGCAAGATCCCGTACGGGAACTACTCGGTCGGCATCAGCCTGCCGACCGGTCCCGAGCACGTGGACAAGGTGCTGGCGGCGACCTTCGCCGAGATCCGGCGCCTGCAGGAACAGGGGCCGAGCGCGGCGGAGATGGAAAAGGTCAAGACCAACTGGATCCAGAATCACCGGCGCTCGCTGCGCGAGAACGGGTACTGGGTGGCCAACCTGCAGGCGGCGCTGACCGAGGGGACCGATCCGGCCTCGATCCTGGATGTGGAACGGCAGGTGCAGGCGCTCGGCGCCCAGGACGTGCAGGCGGCGGCGCGGCGTTACATCGATACGGCGAATTACGTGCAGGTGGTGCTCAATCCGGAGAAACCGGCGGCGGCGCATGTCGCCGCATCGGCGGGGACGGGGAACTGAGGCCACCGGACCGAAGGGGCGTCGGCCGGCTCAAGCGGCCAACGAACAGGCGGCGCCTTCGTTCATCCTTCATTTGAACGCGCCGGCCGCGGGGGCGCCAATCCTGCGCCCCGAAGAGCCCGGGCCCCCGGTGTTCAGCCCTTGGCCGACAGCATGCGCTCGACGTAGCGCGCGATCAGGTCGATTTCCAGGTTCACCCTGGAACCGGCGCGCAGGTGCTTCAGGGTCGTGACCTCGATCGTGTGCGGGATCAGGTTGATCGAGAAGCGGCACAGCTTCCCTGCCCCGGCATCGAGATCCTCGACGCGGTTCACGGTCAGCGACACGCCGTTCACCACCACCGAGCCTTTATACGCCAGGAACTTGCCCAGCTCGTGGGGCGCGTCGATGATGAGCTCGCGCGATTCGCCCACCGGCTCGAAGCTGTGCACCATGCCCAGGCCGTCGACGTGGCCCGACACCAGGTGGCCGCCCAGGCGCTCGGCCAGGGTCAGCGCCTTTTCCAGGTTCACTTCGCCCGGCACGTCCAGGCCCACCGTCTTGTTCAGGCTTTCGCGCGAGACGTCCACGGTGAAGCTCTTGTCGGTCTTCTCGACCACGGTCATGCAGGCGCCGTTGACGGCGATCGAGTCGCCCAGGGCGACGTCCGCCAGCGGCAGCGGACCGGCGTCGATCGCGAGGCGCACGCCCGCGTCCAGGCCGCCCGCCAGCGGCGCGACGGAAGTGATGTTGCCGACTGCGGCGACGATTCCAGTAAACATACGGCCTTATTCCTTCAGGTTGGTTTCAGTATTCTCGGCCTGGCCGGCGAACCTGGCCAGGATACGCAGGTCGTTCCCGACCCGCGCCACGTCATGGAAGCGCAGCGCGCGCTTGTCGGCCAGGCGCGCCAGCGGCGGCAGGTCGAACATGCCCTGGCCCGGCCCGACCAGGCTCGGCGCCAGGTAGACCAGCAGCTCGTCCACGCAGCCTTCGCGCAGCAGCGAGGCATTCAGCTTGGCGCCCGCCTCGACGTGCACTTCGTTGATCTCGCGCCGGGCCAGCTCGCGCATCAGGGCCGGCAGGTCGACCTTGCCGGCCATGTTGGGCAGATGGATGAGCTCATGGCCGGCGGCGCGCAGCGCGGCTTCCTTCTCCGGATGCGCCGCGGCGGCCACGATCCAGCACGGCTCACCCTGCAGGATGCGGGCATCCAGCGCAATCTCAAGGCGGCTGTCGACGATCACGCGGCGCGGCGGCAGCGGCGTCTCGACCCCGCGCACGTTGAGCCGCGGGTCGTCCGCCTTGACGGTGCCGATGCCGGTCAGGATCGCCTGGGCCCGCGCGCGCCAGGCATGGCCGTCGGCGCGCGCCTCGGGGCCGGTGATCCACTGGCTCTCGCCGCTCTCCAGCGCCGTGGCGCCGTCCAGGCTGGCGGCCACTTTCAGGCGCACCCAGGGCAGGCCGCGGCGCATGCGCGAGAAGAATCCAATGTTGAGCTCGTTTGCCTCGTCGGCCAGCACGCCGGAACTCACCGCGATACCCGCGGCTTCCAGCTGCGCCAGGCCGCGCCCGGCCACCAGCGGATTGGGGTCGACCATGGCGGCCACGACCCGGCCCAGCCCGGCCTCGACCAGGGCGTTCGAACATGGCGGGGTACGGCCGTAATGGCTGCACGGTTCCAGGGTCACGTAGGCGGTGGCGCCGCGCACGTCGACGCCGCGGGCGGCGGCGTCGCGCATGGCGACGATCTCGGCATGCGGGCCGCCCGCGCGCTGGGTGTGGCCGGCGGCGATCACGGCGCCGTCGCGCACGATCACGCAGCCGATGCGCGGATTCGGGGCGGTGATGTACATGCCCTTGGCGGCCCACGCCAGGGCGAGGGCCATGCCTTCGGCGTCGCTGCGTATCTGTACGGTATCCTCGGTCACCTTGCTCTTTCCTTCAGGGCGGCGCCTGCGCGCCATCGCAGCCGCGCTCGCGCGCCGGATTGCAGCTCCGCGCACGGCCCAGCATGTTGATTTTAATACGACGGATGTGGTCGCCGTGAAACAGCGACAAGCTACCCAGCCGCGCCGCCGCGCTATTCGTGTCGCTGCAGCTGCGCCCGGCGCCATTGTAGGCGATGTAGTGCGGCGGCGCCGGGGAGGTGAAGGAAAAGTCGGCTTGCATGCCTGCGGGCAGCGGCGGGTGGACGGCGAGCACTTCATCGTCCGGGCCGGGCTGGCGGTCGCCGTCGCGGTCGACGAAGACGGTCCAGCCGCTGGTCCAGTCCCGGCCGGCAGCGTCGTTCGGGACCAGTTTCACCGTCTCGTTACGGGCGATGGCCTGGGCGCGCGTGAGCGCGACGGCGCCGAACAGATCGCCTGTCGCGGAACGCAGCTGCTGTGCCTGCAGCAGGCTGTGCAGGTTCGGGGCGGCCATGCCTGCCGCGATGGCGGCGATGGCGAGGACAATGACGAGCTCGCTCAGGGAGAAACCCTGCTCACGCCGCTTGCCGCTCCGGGAGCCCGTCGCCAGGGCGGCGCGCTTGTCCACGCCGTGGGGCCGCGACGCCGCCGTCCTGTTCGTCAGCGCCAGCACCGTGTCCGCAAGGCAGCCTCCGCTCATGGCCAGCATCGCCCGGAAGTGCCGCTCGCCCCCAGCGCCCCCGTACTGCTGTAGGTCAGCGTACCGCATTCGGGATCCGCGAAGCCCGCATCGACGTTTTCCGTCCCGGGCCGCGCCCTCAGCTCGATGCATTCCTCGATCTCCCGGCCCGCACAAGCATAGCCGTCGATCTCGTAGGCGCTGGCGGCGGCATCGCGGCCCAGCCACCACTTGAACTGGCGTGCTTCCTCCGTGTTCGCTTGCGCGGAGAACGCCAGGTAGCTGCGGTGCTGCGCCCGGAACTGTTCCTGGCGCTGCATGGTGTCGACCAGCGCCATCTGGGCCTCGATGCGGCGCGCCTTGATGATCTGGCGCGAATACGAAGGGTAGGCCACGGCGCCGAGCAAGGCGATGACGGCCAGGACGATCAGCAGCTCGGCCAGGGTGAAGCCCATTGCCCGGCGCCTCATGGCCCGCCTCCCTGTGCGTTCCGGCCGCCGGCATCCGCCAGCGCCGCCCAGTTGCCGATCTCGCGCCAGCCCGCCCGCCTGCCGTGCGTTCCGGCGGCGGCAGGCTTGCGGTAATAGGTTTGCAAGGCCGCCCTGGTCGAGGGCATGGACCCGAAACCGAGCGCGCTGATGCGGTACAGGTGATCGGCGCCGGCCGCCGGCATGCGTTCGATCAGGTAGCGCGGCATCTCGACGCTCAGCCCTTCCTCCCCTTCGGGCAGCCGGCGGTCCGTGAAGCTGCCGTAGCGTACCGCCGGCCCGTCGTCGTCGGCCAGGCGTTGCGCATGCGCCTCGGCATCGTCTTCGGCGGCGCACAGGCCGTCGTAGGGCGCCCCTCCCGAGCACGCGTCCGCGAACGCGGCCGCAAGCCCGGACGCCAGGGCGGCGGCGCGCGCCGTGGCCGGATTCGCGCCGCCTTCGATGTCGCGCTCGGCATCGGCCAGCGCCGCTTCCGCCATCTGCAGGGCCAGCAGCCGGTCGCGCTCGTGCGCTGCGGCGCGGGCGCCATACAGGGCGGTGCGGGCGCCGGCCAGGCCGGTCATCAGGACCGCGAGCATCAGCACCATGGCCGTCAGCAGCGCGGCGCCGGACTCTTCCTGTCGCGCAGGTTGCGTTCGCATCGTCGTCTCCATGCCCCTCACTCCGGCATTGCCGGCAGCGCCACCGTGGCGCTATAGACCTTGCGCATGCGCGCCCCTTCCCTGCCCGCCAGCGTCCGCTCGGCCAGCAAGGTGCCCGGATCGCCGCCCGCCTGCGCCGACGCATGGCCGGGCCCGAACAGGGCGTAGCCGGCGTCCTTGCCGGCGCCGCTGTCGAGCCTGGGGCCGTGCAGGAGCAGCGCCACCCGCACCGCCGCCACGCGCTTCCAGTGCGTGCGCCGGTTCAGGTCCTGGGCCCGCTGCATGGGATTCGCGCCGTTCAGCATGAGCCCGGCGTCGAGCACGGCCAGCGTGGATGCGTTCACGTAGCGCTCCGGCACGCCATCGCCGTCGCCGTCGAGCCCGTAAAGAACCTGGAAGCCGTCCACCTTGCCGGCCACCGCGTCGGCGGACCAGTTGCTGTTGCCGTGGTATTTGCAGCGCAGCTCGGCCTCGCCCTGGGCGTTGCGGCCGACGTAGAAGATGCTCCAGCCTTCCTCGCCGGCATGCACCGGGAAGCCCGCGCAGTCGACCGTGCCGCCGTCGCCCTTCGGCGGCGGCCCGCTGCCGGGAAAGCGCAGCGCCAGCACGTCGCTGCCGTTCACGGCGTCCGGCAAGGCCGCATCGATGCCCTGGCCGTTGCGGGGCACCGAGCGCGCGTCCAGCCCGGCGATGCGGGCCGGCAGCGTCGGGTCCGGCGCGGGCGACGCCGCCCGGTCCACGTGGGCCGACTGGCGTACGGCGCGCGCCACGGCGTCCAGCGCGTAGCGGCCCGCCTCGTCCATCGCTTCCGCTTCCACCTGCATGGCGTAAGCCTGCGTGACGCCGATCAGGAGCTTCCCGCAGGCCAGCAGCACCGCCAGCCCGAGGGCCATCGCGATCATCAGTTCGGCCACGGTCAGGCCGCGCTGGCGCTGTCGGCAGGGTCTCATAGCGGCACCACCGCGACCAGCCCCGGCGCCTCATCGGTACCGGCCCATCCGAGCTTGATCAGCACCGGCGCGCCGGCGTCCTCCGTGCACGCCCAGCGGTAGCGGCCGGCGCCGGCGTCCCAGGGCGCGCTGTCGCGGCAGACGGCGATGTGCCCGCCAGGGAAGAATGCATGCACCGCCTGCTTCGCTTCGTGCAGGTCGAAGGCCGCGAGCCGCAGCGGGCCGCAAACGCCGGCGCCGTAGCAGGAGGCGGGCGCGGCACCGGGCTCGCCGTCGGCGGCGGCGTCGTAGTCGAGCGAAAGATAGGGATTGGCGGCATCCGGCAAGCCGGCGGCGACGGCGTTGACGCGCATGCGCGCGGCCAGCGATGCCGCCAGCTGCGCGGCCTCGGACAGCAGCGCCGACTGCTGGCGCGTGCGCTGCGCGGCCAGCTGGGCCGCTCCCGCCCCGAGCACGCCGACGGCGAGCACGAACAGCGCCACCAGCACTTCGACCAGTGTGAACCCGCCCTGTGGATGCACCCGCATGCCAGCCCCCCTGTCACGATGCCGCGACCGATGACGGCGCGATTCGATGGAGGTCACAAGGTAACAGGCGCGCACCGGCCGGCCATGAGCTGGCCTAAGCGCACACGTCGGCAGATTGGGAACTTTTTGGGAACTAAATGCGGGGACTTATTTGCGCGGGTGACCGACTTCGTCCAGCGCCTCCTGGAACTCGTCCAGGTCTTCGAAATTCTTGTAGACGGAAGCGAAGCGGATGTAGGCGATCTTGTCCAGGCGCTTGAGCTCCTGCATCACCAGTTCGCCCACGTAGCCGGTGTCGACTTCACGCCGGCCGCTGGTGAGCAGCTTTTCCTCGATCGTGGCGACCGCGGTATCGATGGCCTCGGCCGCCACCGGGCGCTTGCGCAGCGCCAGCATCAGGCTGCCGCGCAGCTTGCCCGACTCGAATTCCGTGCGGCTGCCGTTCTTCTTGACGATGAACGGCATCGACAGCTCGATCCGCTCGTAGGTCGTGAAGCGCTTGTCGCATTTGGTGCAGCGGCGCCGGCGCCGGATGGAATCCCCCTCCTCCGATACGCGGGTATCGAGGACCTGGGTGTCTTCATGCTGGCAGAAGGGACATTTCATGGCGCTGGGCTCACTTGGCGGAGCCGGCGGGGCCGGCTCCTGGTCGGGCGATCAGGCCGCGTAGACCGGGTACTTGTCGGTCAGCTGCTTGACTTCGGCCTTGACGCGCTCGATGGTCGCGGCGTCGTGCGGGTTGTCCAGCACGTCGGCGATCAGGTTGCCCACCTTGACCGCATCTTCCTCCTTGA
The DNA here is from genome assembly GCA_966210615.1 of uncultured Massilia sp. Lineage (GTDB taxonomy): Bacteria > Pseudomonadota > Gammaproteobacteria > Burkholderiales > Burkholderiaceae_D > Telluria. Next base: position 16,061 of record CBIHLT010000031.1, on the reverse strand, counting down.
AGCCGCGGGTGGTGAAGGCCGGGCTGCCCAGGCGGATGCCCGAGGTGACGAAAGGCTTCTGCGGGTCGTTCGGGATGCCGTTCTTGTTGCAGGTCATGTGCGCCTGGCCCAGGATGGCTTCCGCTTCCTTGCCGGTCAGGCCCTTGGCGCGCAGGTCCACCAGCATCACGTGCGACTGGGTAGTGCCCGAGACGATGCGCAGGCCGCGCGCGGTCAGGGTGTCGGCCAGCGCCTTGGCGTTCTTGACCACCTGCTTCTGGTATTCCTTGAACTCCGGCGACTGCGCTTCCTTGAAGGCCACGGCCTTGCCGGCGATGACGTGCATCAGCGGACCGCCCTGGATGCCCGGGAAGATCGCCGAGTTGATGGCCTTCTCGTGCTCGGCCTTCATCAGGATGATGCCGCCGCGCGGGCCGCGCAGCGACTTGTGGGTGGTCGAGGTGACGAAGTCGGCGTAAGGCACCGGGTTCGGGTATTCGCCGGCGGCGATCAGGCCCGCGTAGTGGGCCATGTCGACCATGAAGTAGGCGCCGATTTCCTTGGCCACCTTGGCGAAGCGCTCGAAGTCGATGCGCAGCGAGAACGCCGAGGCGCCCGCGATGATCATCTTCGGCTTGTGCTCGCGCGCCAGGCGCTCCATTTGTTCGTAGTCGATGTCTTCTTCCGCGGTCAGGCCATAGGAAATGACGTTGAACCACTTGCCCGACATGTTCAGGGCCATGCCGTGGGTCAGGTGGCCGCCTTCGGCCAGCGACATGCCCATGATGGTGTCGCCCGGCTTGAGCATGGCGAAGAACACGCCCTGGTTGGCCTGCGAGCCCGAGTTCGGCTGCACGTTGGCGGCTTCGGCGCCGAAGATCTGCTTCAGGCGGTCGATGGCCAGCTGCTCGACCACGTCGACGTATTCGCAACCGCCGTAGTAGCGCTTGCCCGGGTAGCCTTCGGCGTACTTGTTGGTCAGCTGCGAACCCTGCGCCTGCATCACGGCCGGCGAGGTATAGTTTTCGGACGCGATCAGTTCGATGTGGTCCTGCTGGCGAACGTTTTCCTTCTGGATGGCATCCCACAGTTCCGGGTCGATGTTGGCGAGCGTATGGTCTTTTGCAAACATGTAAAACTCCAATCGATAGTAAACCAGGCAACGGGCAGCGTTGGACGTGGGCGGGAGCCAATCAGGGAGCTACCCCGAACGGGCATCCGCGCGAATCTCCACGACGAATCTCGAGGATTCAAGCGCGTACCAGTTGATGGCTGCCCAGGCGAACGGCGAAATGACGTCTCAGGTTCCCCGGTGGGACTCCACCTTGCCGTGCGCGGAGCCCGGGGCTGCGGCGCGCGGTGTTTCGCCAGTTACGTGAGACGTAGGGACTCCAGATTGTATGTGATCTGCCCCCCTTAGGGCAAGGAAACTGCTGTCGCCCTGGCAAGCCCTGCCAAACGGGGGGCCGCCAGCGGAAACATGGCCGTTTCGGCTACAATTTCCCTGCCTACCCTGCATAAACTCGTACCGGGACCTTCCATGATCGTATTCATCACCGGCGCCTCGGCCGGCTTCGGCGCCGAGATGGCGCGCACTTTCGCCCGCAACGGCCACCGCGTGGTGCTCGCCGCGCGCCGCACCGAGCGTATCGCCGAACTGGCGGCCGAGCTGGGCGACGCCGCCCTGCCCGTCACCCTGGACGTCACCAGCCGCGCCTCGATCGACGCGGCGCTGGCTGCTCTGCCGCCGGACTGGCGCGCGATCGATGTCCTGGTCAACAACGCCGGCCTGGCGCTGAACACCTTGCCGGCGCACGAAGTGCCGCTGGAAGACTGGGAAACCATGATCGCCACCAATTGCCAGGGCCTGGTGACCATGACCCGCGCCGTCTTGCCCGGCATGGTCGGGCGCGGCAGCGGCCTGGTGATCAACCTGGGCTCGGTGGCCGGCCACTACCCCTACCCGGGCGGCAACGTGTACGGCGCGACCAAGGCCTTCGTCGAGCAGTTCACGCTCAACCTGCGCGCCGACCTGGTCGGCACGGGCGTGCGCGCCACCAACCTGGCGCCGGGCCTGTGCGGCGGCACCGAGTTCTCGAACGTGCGCTTCAAGGGCGACGACGCGGCCGCGGCCAAGGTCTACGAGGGTACGACCCCACTGACCGCCCAGGATATCGCCGAGACGGCGTACTGGATCGCGACCCTGCCGCCGCACATCAACGTCAACCTGATCGAGCTGATGCCGACCTGCCAGGGTTTCTCGCCTTTCGCCATCAAGCGCAGCACCTGACCTGAGGCATTGACCGCAAGGCGCGCCGGCAGCTGCTCACTGCACGGCAACGCCGTTCAGCAGGAAACTGATGCGGGCATTGTCGGACCAGCCCTGGTCGCCCAGGCGCGTCATGTTTTCCCGCTTGCTGGACTGCGCCAGCTTGCGCTCGCCGTCTTCGATCACGACGGTATCGTAGGCCGCGTTGGGGGCGTCGATGTTCGTGACCTCCAGCTTTTCGCAGACGTCCAGGCCGAACAGGCCGGCGACGGCGAAGATCGCCCGGAACTTGAATCCTTCCGCTTTTCCCATGGCGATTTGCGCGGCGCATGCCAGCCGCAGGTCGCCCATCCGGTTGACGCCTTGCGGGAGCCCCGGCGAACGCACCTGGACGTTCGGGTGATTGAAGTCGCCCTTGGGAAAACGCTGGTTCGCCACGACCATGGCGTCCGCGCTGGCCGCCTGGGCATCGTGCGGCAGCGCGAAACGCGCGCCGGCAAGCATCGGCAAAGGCGTGCGCTTCTCGCCCTGGACCAATTCGACCTGGTGGTCGCCCTGCACCGGATCCACCTTGGGCAGGCGGAATGCCAGCACCGCGCCCGGCGCCCTGGCGGCGACGTTCTTGTCGAACTCGGCCTGGGCGGTTTGCAGCAAGCCGTAGCGCCAGGCCATCGGCTGGCCGTCGGCCGGGGTGTCGGCGGCGCCGGCGCCGGCCGCCTGCGCACCGCCGGCGACCGCCAGCAGCGCGAGTAGAAAACGAATGCGCATTCCCATGATCCTTCTGGTGAAAGGCCGGAAAATAACATGGGCAGGCCCCCGCTGGCCGTCATTCGGACGCCACCCTGTCAGAACGGATAGGATGAACCGGAAGCCCGGCAAGGATCGACGGCCGTTCGCTCCGTCTCCCGCTTGGGATACCGTTTGTAACGGGCGCTGGGCAATTGTGAGAAAGTGTTACAGTAATTGGCCTTCTTGCACTATTTCACGTCTACTTAGCGACGCTACGCATGCCTGATGGGAAGAGGCAGGCGGTTTTTTGCCGTTTAATGTACGGCACCGTACATAGGGCGGACCGAAATCGCGTAAAATGTTTCCTATTCACACTTAATTGGCAGGGGAAATGCCTTCAGCTTTTGACTGGCCAGTGCGGGTCTATTACGAAGACACCGACGCCGGTGGTATCGTGTTTTACGCTAACTACCTCAAATTCTTCGAACGCGCGCGCACCGAATGGCTGCGTGCGACCGGCGTTCAGCAGCAGGCGCTGCTCGACGCCGACGGCACCGCCTTCGTGGTCAAGAGCGCCAGCCTGGACTACCATGCGCCCGCCCGCCTCGACGACGAACTGACGATCCGCACGACTGTCGACAAGCTCGGCCGCGCTTCGGTCCTGTTCCTCCAGCAAGCCTGGCGCGGAGAAACGCTGCTGACCAGCGCCAGCGTGAAGGTGGGCTGCGTCGACCTCGCCACCATGCGTCCCCGTTCCCTGCCAGAAGACGTGGCTGATAAAATGCGCGGCGCACAGCGCCTCGCCTGACCATTTATACAATACTTTGCTACCGATGACCGCGACCCAAGACCTTTCGTTTATCGCCCTGATCAGCAACGCCCACGTGCTGGTGCAACTGATCATGGCCCTGTTGCTGGCCTTGTCGGTGCTGAGCTGGACCTATATCTTCCGCAAGCTGTTCGCGATCCGCGCCGCCCGTAGCCAGACCGAGCAGTTCGAACGCAGCTTCTGGGCCGGCGGCAACCTGCACACCCTGCACCAGAGCGCCAGCAGCCAGCGCGACCAGAGCGGCCCGCTGGCCCGCATCTTCGAAGCCGGCATGGGCGAATTCATCAAGGGCAAGCAAGCCTCGCGCGACGCGCTCGACATGGGCGCCGTGCTCGACGGCGCACGCCGCGCCATGCGCGCCTCCTTCCAGCGCGAACTCGACATGCTGGACACCCACCTGAACTTCCTGGCCTCGGTCGGTTCCGTGTCCCCCTACATCGGCCTGCTCGGCACCGTGTGGGGCATCATGAACGCCTTCCGCGGCCTGGCCAACGTGCAGCAAGCCACCCTGGCGGTGGTCGCGCCCGGCATCGCCGAGGCCCTGATCGCCACCGCGATCGGCCTGTTCGCCGCGATCCCGGCGGTCGTCGCCTACAACCGCTTCACGCACGACATCGACCGCCTGGCCAACCGCTTCGAGAGCTTCGTCGAGGAATTCTCGAACATCCTGCAGCGCCAGGCGCGCTGATCGGAGGACGGGATGGCCTTTTCCAGCAGCATGCGCGGCGGGCGCCGCCGCAAATTCAAGTCCGAGATCAACGTCGTGCCCTACATCGACGTGATGCTGGTGCTGCTCATTATCTTCATGGCGGTGCCGGCCAACGAGGCGCCGAGCGTGGTCAACCTGCCGCGCGCCGAGAAGTCGGCGCTGCCGCCGGATACCTATATCCAGGTCCAGGTCCAGCCGGAAGGCAAGCTGTCGATCGGGGTGAACGGCAAGCAGAAGGTGGCCAGCGAAGATGTCGCCGACCGCGCCGCCCTGCTCCAGCGCCTGCGCGCCCTGCACGAAGAAAATCCGGACTATCCGGTCTTGATCGCGGGCGACAAGGACAGCAAATACGACGATGTCATCCAGCTGATTTCCGAAGCCAAGAAGATGGGCATCAACCGCGTGGGACTCGCTACCAAGTGAAGCCGGATCCATGTCAGCCATGAAGCCTGCCAGCGCCGGCACCCCGTATTACGTGCCGCCCGAACCGAAGCGCCTGCCGTCCTTCCTGCTGGCGGTGTTCGTGCACGCCATTTTGCTGTCCTTCCTGTGGTTCGGCATCAGCTGGCAGAGCAACGAGCCGGTCGCGGTCGAGGCCGAGGTCTGGGACATGTCGGTCCAGACCGCCGCCGCGCCTCCCCTGCCGGCCGAGCCGCCGCCCGAGCCCGAACCCGAGCCGGAACCGCAGCCCGTCCAGCGCGCCGAGCCGCCGCCGCCCGTCGAGCGCCCTGCGCCGACGCCGCCCGATATCGCCCTCGAGCGCGAGAAGGAGCGCAAGGCCGAACAGCTGAAGAAGGACCTGGCGGAGCGCGAAGAGAAGCGCAAGAAGGAAATCGCCGAGCAGAAGAAAAAAGAGGACGAGAAAAAGAAAAAAGAAGAAGCGGACCGCAAGGAGCTGGCAAAGAAAGAAGCCGACGAGAAAAAGAAGAAAGAACTCGCCGACAAGAAAAAGGCGGCTGACGCAGCCAGGGCCGAAGCGGCCCGCCTGGACAAGATCCGCCAGGAAGACCTCAAGCGCATGGCCGGCGCCATGGGCAGCGGAGGTTCGGCCGAGAAATCGACCGCGCCGAAGATCGACAGCGGCTATGTCGCCGCGATCACGGCCAAGATCAAGAGCAATACGACCTATGCGGGCGGCACCAATGTACCGGGCAACCCGAAGGCCGTGTTCAAGGTGGACCAGTTGCCGACCGGCGAAATCATGTCGGTGCGCCTGGCCAAGAGCAGCGGCGTGCCGGAATTCGACCGCGCGGTGGAAAACGGCATCCGCAAAGCGTCCCCACTACCCAAGAAGAAAGATGGTACGGTAGAGCGCAACCTCGAGGTCAATTTCTCGATGAAAGACCTCGACTGACGGCTCGACCTCAATCTGACTCACAGACTATGAAAAAACTTCACATACTGCTGTTTAGTGCAACGATGCTGATGGGCACTGCCACCCAGGCCCAGCTCAAGGTCGAAATCGCCGGCGTCGGCAGCAACCAGATCCCGGTTGCCGTCGCCGCCTTCGCCGACGAAGGCGTGGCGCCGGCCCAGGTGTCGGCCGTGATCCGCGCCGACCTCGAACGCTCCGGCGTGATCAAGCTGCTCGACGCCGGCCCGGTGATCCGCGACAGCGCCCATGTCGACCTGGCCGCCTTCAAGGCCAGCGGCGCCGACGCCCTGGTGGTCGGCAGCGTGTCGCGCCAGCCGGACGGCCGCCTGGCCGTGCGCTACAAGCTGCTCGATACCGTCAAGGGCGGCCAGATCTCGCAGATGGGCGGCGAAGTCCAGCCCAAGTACACCCGCCTGCAGGCGCACCGCATCGCCGACGACGTCTACGAAAAGCTGACCGGCGTGAAGGGCATCTTCTCGACCCGCATCGCCTACGTGAAGGAAGACCGCGCCGGCCGCCACTACAGCCTGGCCGTGGCCGATGCCGACGGCGAGAACGAAATCGTCGCCGTGCACGGCCGCGAACCGATCATCTCGCCGGCCTGGTCGCCGGACGGCAGCAAGGTCGCCTACGTCTCGCTGGAAGACCGCAAGCCGGTGGTCTACCTGCAAGACCTGATGACCGGCCGCCGCAACCAGATCTCCAACCAGAAGGGCAACAACTCGGCGCCGTCGTGGGCGCCGGACGGCAGCACGCTCGCCGTGGCCCTGTCGAAAGACGGCAATACCGAGATCTACACGGTGCGCTCGGACGGCAGCGGCCTGCGCCGCCTGACCACCAACAACGCGATCGACACCGAGCCGCAGTTCTCGGCCGACGGCCAGACCATTTATTTCACCAGCGACCGCAGCGGCGGCCCGCAGGTTTACAAGATGAACGCGGCAGGCGGCAACGCCACCCGCGTGACCTTCAACGGCAGCTACAACATCAGCCCGCGCGTGTCTCCTGATGGGAAGACCCTGGCATGGATCTCCCAGCGCGACGGCGGTTTCTCCTTATATGCGATGGACCTGGCCAGCGGCCAGGAGCTGCGCCTGGCCGATGGGGCCACCGAACCGAGTTTTTCGCCTAACGGCAAGTACATCATGTATGCGACCAAGGGCGGCGGGCGAACCTCGCTGGCCGTGGTGTCGGTGGATGGACGGGTCAAGCAGCGCTTAACCACCAAAGCGGGAAACATTCGGGAGCCCAGCTGGGGTCCCTTCATGAAGTAACGAAGTAAAACCTTTACCAGAACAGGAGAAAAACCATGCGCAACTTCAAGAGCGTCGCCTTCATCGCCTCGGCAGCCGCCCTGCTGGCTGCTTGCTCGTCGCCGACCAAGCTGACCGAAACCACCGTCCAGGAAAAATCGACGGAGCCGGCGCCGGTGCAAGCCGACACCCGCGAGATCAAGCCGGTCGAAACCGGCACCGTCGATCCGCTGAACGATCCGAAGGGCGTGCTGGCCAACCGCAGCGTCTACTTCGACTACGACAGCTTCGTCGTGCGCGACGACGGCCGTCCGGTCGTGGAAAACCACTCGGCTTACCTGAACAAGAACACCCAGCGTAAGGTCCTGATCCAGGGCAACACCGACGAACGCGGCGGCACCGAGTACAACCTGGCCCTGGGCCAGAAGCGCGCCGAAGCCGTCCGCCGTGCGATGGGTTCGCTGGGCGTGGCCGAAGGCCAGATGGAAGCCGTGTCGCTGGGCGAAGAAAAGCCGAAGGCAACCGGCAGCAACGAAGCCGCCTGGGCCGAGAACCGTCGCGCCGACATCGTCTACCAGTAATCGCCGGCTTAAGATTCGGCTGATTGACAGCGGGGCGGCAAGCGGTGCAGACTGCTAGCCGCCCTGTTTTTTATATCTGCAACTGGTTTAGTAGAAAGAGCAACGCCATGATGAAACTGACCCCGTCCCGTCTTGCCTGCCTGTTCCTGGCGGCCTGGATGCCGCTGCAGGCGTCCGCCGGCCTGCTCGACGACGACGAAGCGCGCAAAGCGATCCTCGACCTGCGTGCCAAGGTCGACAACATCGCCCGCGACCTCAACGCCCGCGTCGACACCAAGGCGGACAAGAGCTCCACCATCGAAATGCTGAACCAGCACGAGCAGACCATGCAGGAACTGGCGCGCCTGCGCGGCCAGATCGAAGTGCTGGCCAACGAGGTCGCCAAGGCCCAGAACGGCCAGAAGCAGCTATACGCCGACCTCGACGCGCGCATCAAGAAGCTCGAGCCGCGCCAGGAAACCATCGACGGCCAGACCGCCGAGGTCCTGCCATCCGAGAAGAGCGCCTACGACGCCGCCACCGCCCTGTTCCAGTCGGGCGACTACAAGGCCGCCGCCGGCGCGCTGCAGGACTTCGTCAAGCGCTACCCGGAGTCGGCCTACGCCTCGAATGCGCAGTACTGGCTGGGCAACGCCTACTACGCGCTGGGCGACTACAAGAAGGCCATCGCGGCCCAGGAAGTGGTGACCAGCACCTATAACTCCAGCCCGAAAGTGCCGGATGCGATGCTCAACATCGCCAGCAGCTATGCCCTGCTGAAGGACAACAAGAACGCGAAGAAGGCGCTGCAGCAGCTGGTGTCGAAGTATCCGTCCTCGAGCGCGGCGCAGACCGCGCGCGACCGCCTGGCCTCGCTGAAGTAAGCTGCCAGGCGCCTTGGGTATTTGACAGCCGCGCCAGCTCGACCTATAATCTTGCTTCTTTCGGGTCGTTAGCTCAGTTGGTAGAGCAGCGGACTTTTAATCCGTTGGTCGCTGGTTCGAGCCCAGCACGGCCTACCAGAATCAGCGAAAACGCCAGCCTTCGGGCTGGCGTTTTCGTTTGCGTCGCCCCTCCTGCCGGACTAGCGTCCGCGCGCGCATTCCGGCGTCGGGCTGCATGCGGCCTTGAGCATCGGCAGCCTGCCGCACGCCTGGTAACAGACCGCCCCCACCGCACTGCGGTCCAGGCAGCTTTCGCGTACGCACATTTTGTGGACGACCCCGTTGCCGCATTCGCAGACGAAGCCGTTCGCCGGCGTGGTCACGGGGACGATATCTTCCAGTTGCCCCAGCAGGATTTCCTTCTGCCTCTCGCCCAGCGCGTCCAGCCTGGGATAGGCGTCGAGCGCTCTCAGGCGCTGCATGGGCGAGGCCTCGGGCAGTTGCCTGAGCAGCCCAAGCTTTTCCTGGTCCGACAAGACCGACAGGATCGGCAGCGCCTTCATGCGCCCCAGCCGCGCAGTTTCCAGCGGAGAAGGGGCTCCGGACTTGTCCGTGGCGGCCCGCGGACCCGGTTGCGCCGGTGCCGGCGTGGGCGCCTGAGGAAGCGCGCCCTGGGCCACGCCCGAGCTCCCCTGGACGCCTGCCGTGTGCGAGGAAGCCGCCACGCCCGGCGAAACGCTGTCGCCGCCACATCCTCCCAGCATCGGCCCGGCCAGCAATGCGCTCAACAGCCCCAGGCGGAAAAGCGCTTGGGATGGCGCCCGCAGGCGTCTTGCGGCCTCGTCCTTGTTCATGGAAGCTTCGTTCCCGCCGCCCTGGCATGCATGGACTTCTCCCCCTTCCGGAATGATTCAGTATAGGACGCCTTTCTCGAATTTCACTGATTTGCCTACATTTCTTTTTTGCTTCATTTCACATTAAATATTGCCGCATATATTTTCCATTGCGCCGCCGGGTTAATTCAAGAAGACGCCGCGCCTCAAAAATCCACACATTTATCGCATCTCGGGGATTGAATTTTTTTTACCCGCTGCGCATAATGATTTTGAACAGACACGAGCGAGGGGGAAATAACCCATTTGAAGCAAATCTCTCGACAGAAAAATCCGAATCGCCTGTTTTTTCGAAATCGATTCGGTCATCAATAACAAGCGGCCTTGTCTATTCGTGGGCAGAGCTCGCTACTGGGCGCTCCAGCGCAGCGCTCAGGCCGCCATGCCGGCGTTGCGCTATCCCGCCCTGCATGGCGGCAGGAATGATATGCGCTGGTCTTATTAAGATCTGCGTTACCACCGACAAATTAAAACCGTCGATATGTGGAAAGGCATTTGAATAGCGAGCCCGAGCGTCAACCGAATGATGAGGAGGATTACTGCCCAGACCGGCATTTCAGAATGCCGTTACTTCAACGATGTTTACATTCAAAAAATAAGCTGTTAATTCATATTTCTGTCAAGACTAGATTGCAGTAAATCCGTGTTATCTACCAGTGTCCAATACGCATTTTCTGGAGGGGATTATGAGCAAGCTTACTTCCATGACTTTCGGGCTGTCCCTGGCTGCGGCCCTGGCGGCTCCCGCCTGGGGCATCACCATCTTCGAGGACCGGGCGCCGACCGGCGCCCACTACCGCAACGGTTCCGGCGAGCCGGTGTGCAGCGTAAATGGCCTGACTGTCAGCTGTACCGGTACCAGGATCGCCGGCGTCGGCAATAACGACGCGGACCTCCGCCTGACGGTCACCTACTCCGCGACGGTGAAGTGCCGGAACCACGGCGGCCAGATCGTCGAAGTAAAGACCCAGTCGACGACTTCGACGCCCGCCCCCGATGAAACGACCGAGATCAGGAACGGCACCCTGACCGTGGCCCCGTTCAGTGTGCAGAATCCGCCCACGAACCAGACCTTCATCGACATGGCCAGCTGCCCGAACGGGAACTGGACCAAGGAGCTGTCCGGGTCGCCAACCGTCACCAGCTATACCTATACATTGACCTTCAAGGGCTATAACGCCCCGGCCATTACCGTGACCGGTTGAGCGCGGCTGCCGCCTGGACCCGGTGTCCAGGCGGCATTTGCGGCCCATGCGGCGGCGCCTGGTCCATGTCCCCGCGGCTTCTCCCCCGCTGCCCAGGGAGCGGCGGATCAAAAACACCACACTCCTGCCTCCATCAAGCCCCACGGCCACCCACTGTCCGGGCAGCCATGCTAGGATGAGTCAAACTTGCCCCGATCGCCATGCAGGCGCGAGCAATCGTGCGCCTCTTGCCTTTCAGTGAGCGAGATGTAAAATAAACAACGTCCCGGAACGCCCGCGCGCTGCCTTGCGTGCACATGCAATGTGCCCACAACGCCCGCAGCCGCCGCGCTCACGGATTGTCCAAAACAGAAGTAAGGTACTGGCACCGCATGTCTCGCATCCATCTGCATTCCCCCGGCCCGCGCACCCGCTGCGTCGCGGCCGCGCGGCGAGCCCGCCAGACAATCCGCTTCTCCGCGCCGCGCGCCCGCCAGGGCTGCCAGGCCGCTGCCCGGCTTGCCTGAGCCCGGCGAACACAGTTCGCTGGGCCCGTCATTACCGAACACTGAATATATGGCCCTGCGGCCTAACCTGCCGTTTCCCGTCGAAACGGCTAAAGGAGACATCATGGAAATCGAACACGGCGAACGCCAGCACAGCAGCATCCATACCGCCACCGTCGACAAGACCGATCCCCGCGCACCGCGCCGCAACATCGCAAAGGACATCGTCTCGAGCAGCCAGCGCTTGCGCCAGCGCATCGCCGTCAGCGTGGGCCTGTGCATCGGCCTGGCCGCGCTGGTGATCGTCCTCGAATAAGGGCGCCCGCACCGCATTGCCGCGCATCGGCGGCCGGACCGCGTTCCGGCCGCTGCAAGACCGGGTGCGCCGCCGCTGCCCCGCATGACAAGCCAACCTTCGGGTTGGCTTTTTCGTTGATGCGGACGGCGGCCTGAACCCTTCCCGGCCGTCGGCCGCCCGGCCCTGGCGGCCATGCGGGCTTCACGGCCGTGCCGCGCACCGGCGCCTGCACGGCGCCGGTCAGCTTGCAGGCGCCGGCGGCCTGCTCCCGGCTGGCGGCCGTCAAGCGATCCCGCACCATTCCGGTGCAAAATCGTTTCCTGGAAGCGGCAATAACAGTTTGCCTATAGAATGCTGCGATCGTTTTGTTGCAAGCAGTAATCTCTCCAGAGGCCCCATGAACCTTCCGCTGATCCTGAACCTGGCCATCGCCCTCGCCGTCTGCGTCCTGCTGTGGCGGCTGCAGAGCGCCCACGTGTCCTTCACCAAACGGGTATTGACCGGCCTCGGCCTCGGGGTCGTGCTGGGTGCGGGCCTGCAGGCGGTGTACGGCGCGGCCTCGACCGAGATCGCGGCCACCAATGCCTGGCTTGACGTGCTCGGCAGCGGCTATGTCAAGCTGCTGCAGATGATCGTCATCCCCCTCATCATGGTGTCGATCGTGCAGGCCATCATGAAGCTGCGCACCACCTCCTCGCTCGGCAGCATCAGCACCCTGACCATCGGCATCCTGCTCGTGACCACGGTGATCGCGGCGGCGATCGGCATCCTGATGGCCAAGCTGTTCGGCCTGTCGGCGGTGGGCCTCACCGCCTCGGCGGCCGAGGTCGCGCGCGGAGAATACCTGCAGGGCAACCTGGCCGCGGCCAAGGATATTTCGCTGCCCAGCATGCTGCTGTCCTTCATTCCGGCCAATCCCTTCCTCGACATGACCGGCGCGCGCAAGACCTCGACCATCGCCGTGGTCGTGTTCTCGATCTTCATCGGCATCTCGGCCACCGGCATCGCCGGCAAGAAGCCGGACGTCTTCGAATCCTTCAGCCACTTCGTGCATGTGGCCCACGTGATCGTGATGCGCATGGTGACCCTGGTGCTGCGCCTGACCCCGTTCGGCGTGTTCGCACTGATGGCCAAGGTGGTGGCCGGCTCCAGCCTGCAGGACATCCTCAACCTGCTGGGCTTCGTCGCCGCGTCCTACTGCGCGCTGGCGCTGATGTTCTGCGTGCACCTGGTCATGATCGGCGCGGCCGGCCTGAATCCGGTGCGCTACGTCGGCAAGATCTTCCCGGTACTGGCCTTCGCCTTCACCTCGCGCACCAGCGCCGGCTCGATCCCGATGAGCGTGGCGACCCAGACCGCACGCCTGGGCACGCCGGAAGGCATCGCCAATTTCGCGGCCTCCTTTGGCGCCACCATCGGCCAGAACGGCTGCGCCGGCATCTACCCGGCCATGCTGGCGGTGATGATCGCGCCCACTGTCGGCATCGATCCGATGAGCGCCAGCTTCCTGCTGCCCCTGCTGGCCATCATCGCCTTCGGCTCGATCGGCGTGGCCGGGGTGGGCGGCGGCGCCACCTTCGCGGCCCTGATCGTGCTGTCGGCGATGGACTTGCCGGTGGCGCTGGCCGGCCTGCTGATCTCGGTGGAGCCGCTGATCGACATGGGCCGCACCGCCCTCAACGTGAGCGGCTCCATCGCGGCCGGCACCGTCACCAGCCGCGTGCTGGGCGAGACCGACATGCGGGTGTTTGCTAGCGATGCGGAAATCAATCTGGACAGCGAAGAACAAGCGGTGTGATTACCGCCGTAAACACGCTTGTAAGAGCGTGCTGACAGCGTGAAGAGCCAGTCCGGAAAGGCCGCAATCGTGCGCTAAACCGCCGCGGAATCCGTCTAAGATGACGCCATGTCAATATCAACGACGGGCGGGTGATGGAGCAAAAGTGGCCGCAGGAAATCTGGCTGGTCAGGCATGGGCAAAGCGCCGGCAATGTCGCACGTGATCTGGCGGAAGCGGCGGCCGGACACCATATCGACATCGCCGACCGCGACGTCGACGTTCCCCTGTCCGAGCTGGGCGTCCGCCAATCCGAAGCGCTGGGGTCGTGGTTCGCCGCCCTTCCCCCGGGCCAGCGCCCCAACGCGGTGCTGCATTCGCCCTATGTGCGCGCGCGGCAGACCGCCGAGCTCCTGATGCAGCGCCTCGACCGCAGCGAGCTGCTGGCGGTGCAGGCCGACGAGCGCCTGCGCGAAAAGGAATTCGGCATCCTCGACCGCCTGACCACCCACGGCATCGCCCATCACCATCCCGAGCTCTACGAGCAGCGCCGCCACGTCGGCAAGTTCTATTTCCGCCCGCCCGGCGGCGAGAGCTGGTGCGACGTGATCCTGCGCCTGCGCAGCGTGATGGACACGCTCGAGCGCGAGTACTGCCGCGAGCGTGTCTTGATCGTCGCGCACCAAGTCACGGTCAATTGCTTCCGCTACTTGTTCGAACACCTGGACGAAGCCACCATCCTGGAATTCGACCGCGCCGGCGACGTGCCGAACTGCTCGGTCACCTCCTACCGCTTCGACCCGGCGCGGGGCAAGCGCGGCGACCTTGCGCTGGCGCTGCTCAACTTCACCGCCCCGCTGGAAGCCACGGGCACTCCCATCACTGCGGGCAAGGACCTGCCGACCGCACCGAAGGCATGAGGCCATCGCCATGGAACCGAGCATCCGCGCCATTGCCGTGCACGACGTCGACGCAGCCTTGCTGGCCGGCTGGCCCCTGCCCTGGCCCTCGGCGGACGGCGACAAGGAATTGCGCGGCCATGTGCTGATCGTGGGCGGCTCGAGCGAGATGCCGGGCGCCATCATTCTTGCGGCCACGGCCGCCCTGCGCGCCGGCGCCGGCAAGCTGACCGTCGCCACCGGCACGAGCGTGGCCCAGCTGGTGGCGCTGGCCATGCCCGAGGCGCGCGTGATCGGCCTGCGCGAGCATGCCAGCGACGGCTTCAGCCTGGAGGCCCTGGACAGCCTGGATCCGCTGGCCGACCGCGTCGACGCCGTCCTGATCGGCCCCGGCATGCGCGACGAAGCGGCCACCGCCGCACTGGTGCATGCCCTGCTGCCGCGCCTGGACGCCACCCAGACCCCGGTGGTGCTCGACGCCTGCGCGATGGGCGTGCTGCGCCGCCCGCCGCGCGGCTGGCCGGAGGGCATGCCTTTCCGCTTCGAACGCCCGGTGGCGCTGACCCCGCACGCCGGCGAAATGGCCCACCTGACCGGCGCCGCCAAGGACGACATCGTGGCCGGGCCCGACGCGCTGGCGCTGGTCTGTGCGCGCGAATGGAACGCGGTGCTGGCGCTCAAGGGCGCACGCACCGTGATCGCCGCGCCCGACGGGGTGCTGTGGCAGCACGAGGGAGCGGGCAATATCGGCCTGGCTATTTCCGGCTCGGGCGACGTGCTGGCCGGGATCATCGCCGGGCTGGCGGCGCGCGGTGCGCCGCTGGCCCAGGCGACCTGCTGGGGCGTGGCCTTGCATGCGCGCGCCGGCGACCGCCTGGCCCAGCGCATGGGCACTTTGGGATACCTGGCGCGGGAAATATCCCAGGAAATTCCCGCACTGTTGGAACAGCTCGGCGCGCAAGGCGGCGCCGGCAAGGGGACCGACCGGCCGAGGCCGGTGGGACAGGAAGCCGGCGCCCAGGCGCCGGCTTGGTAAGACTTCCGCATGCCTCACCGCGGAAACAAGCAGAAGTGCACGATCCGACGAACTGGCGGCCAGGCTGCCAGTCTAATTCTCACTGTTGGATTCGGGCACTAACCGGAGCCGCGTATTGCGTCGGTTCCCTGATGGTTCCACCGCAGGGTCCTGGACCCATGGAGGAACTGAACTGGCGCCGTTGACCCTCCAGCGCCTCACCTGGAGACTTCGGCACAAGATAGACGTGAACGAGGAGTTTAAACAATGAAAGCACTGACTAAGGCACCAAAAATCCTGCTGACTGCAGCCCTCCTGGCATCCGTGCTGGGCGCTTGCAAGAAGAACGATACCGCCGGCACTGCTGGCGACACGTCGGCCACCGCACCGAGCTCGACCTCGGGAACCGCCGGCACCACGGGTGACACCGGCACCGGCGCAACCGGCACCGGCACCACGGGCACCACCGGCGACATGGGCACCGGCGCAACCGGGACCACCGGCGCCACCGGCACCACCGGCACCACCGGCGACATGGGCACGGGCGCCACCGGCACCACCACCCCGCCGGCGACCGACACCACCACGCCGCCGGCAACCGGTACCTCGGGCACGTCGGGCACCACCGGCACCACCGGCACCGGCACCACGACTCCGCCGACCTCCGGCCAGTAGGCCTGAACGCCGACATCGAGCAGGGCCCGCTTTCGCGGGCCCTGTGAGGGGTCGCGTTCGCATTCCGGCAGCGCACCCGACAGGGCCGTCTTTCGGTGGTTCCGTTTGGGTGCGCCTTCTTGGCGTGTCCTCTTCGGTGTGCCCTCTCCGGTGCGATCTCTCCAGTGCGTCGGCATTCCCGCGCCCGCTACATTGCATCCGCCTCGGCGCATCCTTTTCGCTGATTC
>CBIHLT010000030.1:0-30275 GCA_966210615.1 uncultured Massilia sp. | reverse complement strand
TGGCGAGCATTTGCTTGGCGCTCGATAGACATTGAGCAGATTGCGTGCCAGGTCCGCGCCATCCATCGGCCAGCCGCGCAAGTCTTTGAATGCAAAGGGCTTTTAGAAGGAGGAGGGCGGGGCGGGAGAAAACGGGCGTCGACGGCGCATGGCGGTTGATGGTGTGCTCCCAACAGCTTGCGCGAATGTGTTCTGCGCGGCGCAACACCATGCCCAGCAGGCGCGCGCGATACGGCAGTGAGGCTTGATCATCTGGCATTTCGTGCTAGTCTCAATCTAGGCGCTCGGGATAGCCACAATCAAAATCATGGACAATTTCGCTCAGGCGATACACCAGTTGCAGAGCGGCGCCCTGCAGCGTCCCGAGTTCTTTGCCCAGCTCGATCGCGTGCTGGCCAACACGACCGACAGCGCCGGCCGCCTGCTGGAGGTGCTGAGCACGGAGCACGCGCGCAAGGCCCTGCCGATCGAGGTATATACCGAGGTGCAGCACCGCATCGAACGCCTGATCCTGGCGCGCCAGCGGTCGGGCGGCGACGATACCTTTGTCCAGACCAAGCCGGGTGCACGCACCGTGCGCGATCCCTCTCCATTGCCGCCGCTGCCGCCGGCCCCCGACGATGAAGCCGAGCCCGAGCGCATGAAAGGCGTCGGCGACACGCTCAACGGCCGCTTCGTGCTGGAAGAGTGCGTGGGCTTCGGCGGCATGGGCACGGTCTACAAGGCGCTCGACCTGCGCAAGCTGGAAGCCTCGGACCGCAAGCCCTACATCGCCATCAAGGTCCTGAACGTCCAGTTCCGCGGCCACCCGAAATCCCTGATTGCCCTGCAGCGCGAGGCGCGCAAGGCGCAGGCCCTGGCCCACCCGAATATCGTGTCGGTCTACGACTTCGACCGCGATGGCCAAATGGTCTACCTGACCATGGAATTCCTGCAGGGCAAACCGCTGAGCCAGGTCTTGCGCGTGCAGGGATTCAGCGGCATGCCGTATGCGCAGGTGCTGCCCATCGTGACCGGCATGGGCAACGCGCTGGCCTACGCGCACGGGCGCGGCTTCGTCCATTGCGATTTCAAGCCGGGCAATGTGATCCTGACCGACTCGGGCAACGTGAAGGTGATCGACTTCGGAATTGCGCGGGTGTTCCAGAAGACCGAGGAAGACGCCGACGTCACGGTGTTCGATCCCGGCAGCCTGGGGGCGCTGACGCCGGCCTACGCCAGTCCGGAAATGCTGGAGCACCGCGACCCCGACCCGCGCGACGACATCTATGCGCTGGGGTGCATCACCTACGAGCTGCTGACCGGACGCCACCCCTACGACCGGGTGTCCGCCCTGCAGGCGCGCGGCGCCGGCATGAAGCCGCCGCGTCCCGCCAAGCTGGGACGGGCCCAGTGGCATGCGCTGCGCTGCGCGCTGGCCCTGGAGCGCGAGGCGCGTACGCCGACGGTGGCGCGCTTCCTGGCGGACTTCGGAAACAGCGGCCTGGCGTCGCGCAAGGGCCTGATCGCGGGCGCGGCGCTGGGCGGGCTGGCGCTGGTCGCCGCGGGCGTGGGGGGCTGGTATTACCTGGAGCGGCGGTCCGCCGCCCCGGAAGCGGCGGGCCCGGTGGCGGCTGCCGAGGCGCCCGCTTCCGTCGCCTCCGAACCGGGCCCGGCGCCGCCGGAACCGGCCGCGCCTGCGCCTCCGAGCGCAGCCATCCTGGCGGCCGCACTGGCGCGCATTCCCTGCTCGGCGCTGAGCGGCGCCATGAGCGGCGATACCGTGGAGGTCCGGGGTTTCCTGTCCAGGTCGGTAGGCGAGCAGGGCGCGAAGAATGCGCTGCTGGCCTTGCCGGGCGTCGCCTCCGTCACGCTCGAGACCCAGCAGGTGGATGCCGACAAATGCCAGATCATCTCGACCTTCGCGCCCTACTGGGTGGCGCACCGCGAGGCCGGCGGCGGCGCCGCCATGCGGCTCGCCGGCGCCGCGGCGGGCGCCAGGGCCGAGCTGACCGAGGGCGATTCCCTGATGATCGACGTCACCACGCCCGGGGCCGAATCCTTCATCACCCTCGACTACTATTCGCTCCAGGCCAACGTCACCCACTTGCTGCCCAACCCGCGCGCGCGCGACAGCCGCGCGCCGGCCAACTACACCGCGACCATCGGCAGCCTGGGCGAGTGGGGCATCGGCGCCCCCTTCGGGACCGAGCTGGTGGTGCTGGTGACGACGCCGGTGCCGCTGTTCGAGACGCCGCGGCCGGTCTCCGAGCCGAGCGCCGCCTACCTGGCCGACGTGGCAAAGCGGCTGGCGCAGATCAAGGCCCAGGGCAGCCCCGGCCGGATCGGGGTCGAGTTCCTGCAGATCAGCACCAGGGCCCGCGGACGCTAGCGGCCCGCCGCTGCGCGCCTATCTGAGGCTGCGCGCCACCCTGAAGCCATTCTGGAACTGGCGCACGCTGGCGTCGTAGCGGAAGCGCGTGGACGCGACCATGTAGGGCGCGCCCTCGCGCCAGGATCCGCCGCGGATCACCCGCACGCGGCAGTTCGGCGCGTCCCAGCTGCGGCCGTCCGTGGGGGCATCCTTGAAGCTGTTGTGCCAGCAATCGCTGACCCATTCCCAGACGCTGCCGCTGGTGTCATGCAGGCCGAAGGGATTGGCGGCGAAGCTGCCGGCCTTGGCCGGGCCCTCGTTCGACCAGGGCTGCCCGCATTCCTTGCAATTGGCCTTTCCGGTTGCCATCTGCTCGCCCCACCAGTAACGTGTGCTGGTGCCGCCGCGCGCGGCGTATTCCCATTCGGCCTCGGTCGGCAGGCGGTAGGGCTTGCCGGTGGTGCTCGCGAGCCACTTCACGTACTGCTGGGCATCGTCCCAGCTGACGTCGCGTACCGGCGCCTCCGCCGGGGTATTGGCCGGCTGCGCGATCTTCTGGCAGCCGCCGGCGTTCGCGCAGGCATTCCATTGCTGCACGCTGACCTCGAATTTGCCGATCGCGAACGGTGCGCCGATGGCGACCCGGTGCGCCGGCTTCTCGCTGGGATCGCTGTTATCGCTCCCCATCGTGAAGCTCCCTGCCGGCAGCGCAATCATGGCCGGGCAGGCCGGACAATCCTTGATGACCGCGCCGGCCGCGGGCCTGGCAGCCGGCGGAGAGGATGCGGCGGCCGGCGCCGGCGCCGGCGCGGTCGCGCGCGCCGGAGGCGGTTTGGCCGGCACGGCCGCGGTCGCGGGCGGCGTGGCGCGCGCCGGCGGCGCCGCCGCGGCGCCCTGGGGCTGGGCCGCGCGCAGGCGCGCGATGCGGGCCTGGGCCAGCGCCGCGAAGCGGCCTTTCGGGTAAGCCTTCAGATAGGCTTCGTAATCGCTGACGTGCGGGCTGTCCTTGATCGATTCCCAGAACGCCAGCTCGAATTGCTCGGCGCTATTCTTGGGAACGACCCCCGCAAGCTGGAGGTCGGCGGCGCGGTTTTGCGCGTTTGCCACGCACGCAAAAAGCGGGCCCGCCAGTACGCAAACTATCAAAAGTGTGTGCCACATGAGCGGCTCCTTTTTCTTGCTGCGTTTGTTAGGAATTACCTTGCGATCTGACTGAGAGTGTGCCAGATTTAAGAGTATCGCTGCACACCTCAGTCCTACTTCGGCGGGAGGTTTCAATCATGCGCCACATCCGGGTTCTTCCTGTGCTGTTCGCGGCATGCCTGCAGGGCGGCGCAGTCCTGGCCCAGCCCGCAGCCGCTCCTGCCACTGCCCCCGCCGCCGCCAACGCCCAGGTCTACTTCATCTGGCCCCATGATGGCACCGTCATCAACGGCGGCAAGTTCTGGGTCCGGATGGGGCTGCGCAACATGGGCGTCGCGCCCAAGGGAACGAATCTTCCCCACACCGGCCATCATCACCTGCTGATCGATACCGAGCTGCCGTCGATGACGGAACCGATACCCAACGACCGCAACCACCTGCATTTCGGCGCCGGCGAAACCGAGGCCCGGGTCGAGCTTCCGCCCGGCACCCACACCTTGCAGCTGCTGCTGGGAGACAAGGACCACGTGCCGCACAAGCCGCCGGTCCAGTCCAGGAAGATCACGATCACGGTGCGCTAGGCCACGGCCCGCCTTCGGGCATCCCGCAGCTGACGCGCAAGCGGCCGCCTGTCGCCACGAACATCGCGAAGAACAAGGAGAAGACCATGCGCAAACTGTTCGCTGCCGCTGCCCTGACCGGCAGCCTCGCCGGCCTCGCGCTGTTCGCCGGCATGCCGGCCGAGACGCTGGCCGCCGACGCCCCCGCCAACGCCTATTGCTACATCGGCTGGCCGCGCGACGGCGAGGTGCTCCCGGCGGGGAAACCCTTCCGCGTCTGGTTCGGCCTGCGCCACATGGGCGTCGCGCCCAAGGGCGTGAGCTTCAGCAATACCGGTCACCATCATCTGCTGATCGATACCGAACTTCCGCCGGCGGGACAGGTCATTCCTTCGGACCGCAACCATCTCCATTTCGGCGCAGGCGAGACCGAGACCATGATCGAGCTGCCACCCGGGAAGCACACGCTGCAGTTGCTGATGGGGGACGCGGACCACGTGCCCCATACGCCGCCCGTGATGTCGAAGAAGATCACGATCACCGTCAGGTGATCCGGATGGCGCGTGCGTGCGCAGGAGATTCATCACATGGAACCGAATGCAAGCTTCTCTGCCGCCGCCGGACCCGTCAGCGCCTATATTGAATGGCTGGGGACGGAATCGGGCAAGCCTGCCGTCTTCCCGCTGCATGACGAAGCGGTGGTCGGGCGCGGCCCGCAGGATGCGCTGGCGGACGACAAGAACATCTGCATTCCGGAACAAACCATCAGCCGCCGCCACGCCCGCATCCGGCGCCGCGGCGCCACGTATTTCATCGAGGACCTGCATTCCCGCAATGGCACCTTCGTGTCGGGCGAGCGCCTCCCGCCGGGCAACTGGCATGCGCTGCGCGACGGCGAAGAACTGGCGCTGGCCTCGGCCCAGCTGGTCTTCCATTCGCTGATGCTGCCCGAGCGCGGCAGCGCGCCCACGGTCATCACCCGTTCGGTGGACGCCACCCGCTTCGCGCCGGTGGTGGACACCCAGAATGCCGCGCGCAGCGAGCTCGAAAACACCGTGCACCGGCTGCACGCGATGGCCCAGGTAAGCATCGCGCTGGGCGCCGTCACGGACCAGGCGACCCTGATCGACAAGATCATGAACCTGATCTTCGACCTGTTTCCGCTCGCCGAGCGCGCCTTCATCATGCTGCGCGGGACCGAGCGCGACCCGCCGCGGCCGGTCGCCGCCCGGCGCCGCGGCGGCGCGGTGGAAGACCCGGCCCAGCTGCGGATCTCCCATACCATCGTCGACGAAGTCCTGGTGCGCAAGCGCGCCATCCTGTCGGTCGACACCCTGGCCGACCGCCATTTCGGTTCCCACGAGTCGATTGTCGCCCAGGCCATCCTGAGCGTCATGTGCGTGCCGCTGATCCTGGGCGATGAAGTGCTGGGCCTGCTCCAGGTCGACACCTCGTCCGATCCGTATGCCTTCCAGGAAGCCGACCTCGAGATCCTCAGCGGCGTGTGCGCCGAGACGGCGGTGGCGCTCAAGAACTTCCAGCTGTATTCGGACATCAAGGGATTGCTCGACGGTTTCGTGTGCGCCTCCGTCCAGGCGATCGAGGAGCGCGACCCCGTCACGGCCGGCCACTCGTTCAGGGTGGCCGGCTACGCCGAGGCGCTGGCGCTGGCCATGGAGCACGCCGACGATACGGGCCTGCGCGCCGCGGCATTCAGCCCGGCCCAGCTGCGCGAGATCCGTTACGCCGCGCTGCTGCACGATTTCGGCAAGGTGGGGGTGCGCGAGCATGTGCTGCGCAAGGAAAAGAAGCTGCACCATGCCGACATGCGTCTGCTGGAGCAGCGCTTCCGCTACGCGCGCGCCTGCCTCGAACGCCACGCCTGGCGCAGCCTGGCGGAACGCCATCTGCATGGCGAGCTCAGCATGACGGAGTTCCGCCGCGAACGCGAGCGCATCGAGGCCGAGGTGCTGGCCGAGGGGGCGCGGCTGGACGGCTTCCTGGAGCTGATCGTGCGCGCCAACGAACCGTCGGTGTCCCACACCGAGGCGCCCGCCGAGCTCGACGCGATCCGCTGCCATGCCTGCGCAGGCGCCGACGATCCGGAATTCAGGCTGCTGAGCGACGAGGAGTTCAGCGCGCTCAACATCGGCAAGGGTTGCCTGACGCCCGACGAGCGCCGCCAGATCGAGGCGCATGTGGCGGATTCGTATTCCTTCCTGATCCTGATCCCCTGGACCCGCGAGCTGGCGGGGGTGCCGGCCATCGCCCACGGCCACCACGAGAAGCTGGACGGTTCCGGCTACCCGATGGGCTTGCGCGACGGCCAGATCAGCCTGCAGACGAGGATCCTGACCATCAGCGACATCTACGACGCGCTCACCGCGCGCGACCGCCCCTACAAGCAGGCGGTGCCGCCCGAGCGGGCGCTCGACCTGATCGCCGAGGAATGCCGCGCCGGCCACCTGGATGGGCGGCTGTTCAAGGTCTTCGTCGATTCCAAGGCCTGGGAGAAGAGCGGTGAAGCGCGCGCCAGCACATGAGGAGGGACCATGAAACCGAGGTCCGGCAGGAAAGGAAGACTGGCCCTGGCCGGCGCCATGATGGCGCTGCTGTGCAGCTGCGCCGACGTCAGCATGAAGCCCTACCAGCGCCCCGAGACCCCGGCCAAGACGGCCTGGTCCAGCCAGCAGGGCCTGCCCGTGGCGCCGGCCGAGATGATCGCGCCGGACTGGTGGAAGCAGTTCCGCGACCCCTACCTGGACCAGCTGGTCGAGCGCGCGCTGGGCGCCAACTTCGACCTCAAGATCCTGGCCGCCCGCATCCGGGTGGCCGGCGCGGAAATCGACGAGGCGCGGGCCGGCGCCCTGCCGACCCTGGACGCCGGCGCCGGCGCCAGCTTCGAAAAGAGCACCGGCCAGAAATTCACCAAGCAGTTCAACCTGGGCACCCAGGTCAACTGGGAAGTCGACGTGTGGGGCAAGGTGGCCAAGGGTGTGGAAGCCCAGACCGCCGAGTTCAAGGCCACCGAGGCCGACTGGCGCGCAGGCTACCTGAGCCTGGTGTCGGATGTGTCGACGACCTATTTCCAGATCATGCAGTTCGATGAGCAGATCGCCCAGCAGCAAAAGACCCTGGAAAAGAACAAGGACATCCTGGCGGCCTACGACGCCATGATGCAGCAAGGCCTGGTACCGCAGACCCGGGTAATGCAGCAGCGCGCCGAGATCAACCGGATGAGCAAGGACCTGATCGAGCTGCAGCGCTTGCGGGCCCTGGCTGCGAACGCGCTGGCGACCCTGCTCGGCACGCCCGCCGGCGACCTCCAGGTGGCGCCCGGATCGCTGCAGCAGCGCGTGCAGCTGCCCACGGTGCCGGAAGGGCTGCCGTCCGAGCTCCTCAAGCGGCGCCCCGACGTGGTGGCCGCCGAATACCGTGTCCTGGTCGCTTACGACCTGGTGGGACAGGCCAAGCTGGCCCAGCTGCCGTCGATCAGCCTGACGGGGCGCGGCGGCACCTCCAGTTTCGCGCTCGGCTCGCTGCTCAAGTCCTTCACCTTCGGACTGCTCCCGAGCATCAATTTCCCGATCTTCGACCCCAGTGTGAAAGCGCGCCTGAAAACCAGCGAGGCGCGCACTGAGGTGGCCGAGCAGCAATATCGCCGCGTGGTCATGGGAGCCTTCGAAGAAGTCGAGAATGCGCTGGTCAACCTGGACGCCCACCGCCGCCAGCGGGTCGAGCTGCAGGCGCAAGCGGAACAGCTGGCGACGGTGGCCACCCAGGTCGAAGCCCAGCTCAAGGAGGGCATGGTGTCGCAGCTGGAAGTGTTCGAGGCGCAGCGCAGCCTGCTGGCCGCCCAGCTGGCGCTGCTGGCCAACCACCAGCAGATCCTGTCCGACACCGTGACATTGTACAAGGCCCTGGGCGGCGGCTGGCCGGCCGTGGAGGTGCGCAATGCGGCGCGCTGATGCATGTCGAGCCGGACGGAGCGCAGCGTCATGGCTGCCGAGATGATGGCCGCGCGCCCGCGCGCCGGGCCGGGCACGGAATCGGGCACGGAATCGGCCGCGACGGCGATGATCGTGCTCGAGCCGGTGTCGCATCCTGAACTGCAAGCCATCCGCATCCCCGACAGCCTGTTCGCGATCGGCCGCACCGAGGCGCCCTTCGAGGCCTATCCCGCCGAGCTCGCCGGCGACCTGTCGCGCCGCCACGCGCGCATTTTTTGCGAGCATGGCGCCGTCTACCTGGCCGACCTGGGCAGCAAGAACGGCACCACGGTGAACGGCGCCGCCTTGAAGCAGGCGATCGCGCCGCTGCACAGCGGCGACCTGGTGGGCTTCGGCAAGACGCTGTCCTACCGGGTGCGCCTGGAGCAGGCCGCGCGGCCGGCCGGGCACGCGCGGCCGTCCAGCCTGACGCTGTGGCCGGAGCAGGGCGGGGAGGACCTGCAGCCCATCGTCGTCACCGAATTCCCCTTCCTGGTGAGCAAGGCCGACGAGACCTTCGCGCGCTACCGCGAGACCAGCCCGGCGCAGCTGAATTACCTGTCGCGGCGCCATGCGCACGTCTTCCTGAAAGGCGGTGAGCTCTATCTCGAGGACCTGGGCAGCACCAACGGCAGCTTCGTCAACGGCGTGCGGCTGGAAGAGCATGCGGTCGCCCTGCACGACGGCGACCTGCTGGCCTTCGGCGGCCGCCACTTCGTCTACCGGGTGGTAGTGCAAAGGACCGAGGCCGATCCCACCCTGACCCGCATCGGCGCGCCGGCGGGCGCGCCGCCATCCGCGGCGGATGCCGACAAGACCACCTTCGTTGCCGCCGCCGATTCCTTCCTCGAGATCTTCTGCGTCGAGGCCGGCCCGGGCCAGGATGAGGCGCCGGCAGCGGCGGCGCCCCCTGCGCAGGCGGAGGACGGGGCTGCCGCGGGAAGCAGGTTCGCGCTCATGGCGGCGGGCCTGTACAAGGCCTTCGGCGGCAAGCGGCGGCTCGACCTGCGGCGGGTGCGCACCTGGAGCCTGGCGGCGCTCGCGCTGGTCGTGGTGCTGGCTTGGGCGCTGTACGCCGTCAAGGGGCCCGAGCGCGAGATCGAGGGCTTGCTGGCCGAGGGCGCCTACGCCCAGGCCGCCACGCGCGCCAGCCAGGCCCTGGCCGGCGACCGCGGCAATGCACGGCTGGCCGCCCTGGGGACCGAAGCCGTGCTCAAGGCAGGCCTGCCGGGCTGGATGGAGGCGGTGCGGGCGGGCCAGTACCGGCGCGCCGGCGCCCGGGTCGACGCGATGCGGCGCCAGGCCCGCGACAATCCCGAGCTCGCGGCCCTGCTGGCGGAGCTCGACTGGATCGTCCAGCTGAAGGCCTTCGTGGCCGCCC
This sequence comes from uncultured Massilia sp., assembly GCA_966210615.1. GTDB lineage: Bacteria > Pseudomonadota > Gammaproteobacteria > Burkholderiales > Burkholderiaceae_D > Telluria. The sequence continues at coordinate 20,849 of CBIHLT010000030.1, read as the reverse complement.
GGGGCGGAGCCCAGGCGCCGGTGCGCGATGCGGCCGACCGGGCCAGGGTCGAGCGCGTGCTCAAGCAATGGGAGGAACAGAACGAGGCCCACCAGCGCGCCTTCGCGACCATCTCCGCCCATGTGCCGGCCTACCGCGACGCCTACGCCGATGCGCTCAGCGAGCTGCGCAGGCTGGCCCTGGTGCGGGGCCAGTCATGAAACCGGATACCCTGACTCCGCTGACCGAGGCGCTCGAGGACCACAGCGCGGAGGGCATCTCCATCCTCACCGCCGATCCCTGGCGCTATACCCAGGCCCTGGTCTACACCATGGTCGGGCTGGTGCTGGCGGCGCTGCTGTGGTCTTTCTTCGGCCACGCCGACGTCCTGGTGACGGCGAACGGGACCCTGGTGCCGGCGTCCGAGGTGCGGCGCCTGTATGCGCCCATCGATGGCGAGCTGAGCAACATCTATATCGCGGAGGGGCAGCCGGTGAACAAGGGCGATGTGGTGGCGCGCATCTATGCCCGCGGCGCGATCGAGGCGGCCAGGAATGCGCTCGAAGCGCGGCTGAAGCTCGAGGATGCCGAACGCGAATGGCAGGAGTTTCCCGACAAAAAGGCGCTGATGGAAAGGCGGGCGGCGGCGCTGAAGGAAGCGGTCGAGGTCGAGGCGCGCCAGCTCGAACGCCGCACCGGCGAGGGCAGCAGCAGCCTGTCGCAAAGCCAGCAGGCCCAGCTGCAGGAAGCCCGCACCAATTTCGAGGACGCACGGCGGGCGCGCGACGCCGCGAAGGACGAGGCCGACAAATATGCGCGCCTGTTCGCCCTGCCCGGCGGAGGCGGCGTCTCGCAGCTGCAGGTCGAGAGCAAGAAGAATGCGCAGCTGGCGGCCGAGAACGCCATGCGGGTGGCGCAGTCGCGCATCGCGGAGCTCAGTGCGCGGCAGCGCCTGGAGTCGAGCCAGGCCAGGTCGGAACTCGAGGCCGGCGGACAGGAGCTGACCCGGCTGCGCCTGCAGTCCGAGGCCGCGGACCGCGAAGTCGCCAACGCCGAGGACAAGCTGCGCCTGCAGGTCCAGACGGCGCGCCTGGTGGCGGACGCCGCGGCGCGTATCAAGTTCGAGAACATCGACAAGGAAAACTTTCTGCGCATCGTCGCGCCCGTCGACGGGGTAATCACCGACATCACCTCGACCCAGCCCGGCGACAAGATCCAGGCCAATGCGCCGCTGGGCGGGATCGCGCCCAAGAACGCCAGGCCGGTGCTCAAGATCGAGATCGCCGAGCACGACCGGGCCTTCGTGCGCGAAGGGCAGCCGGTGCAGATCAAGTTCAATGCCTTTCCTTACCAGCGCTACGGCTTGGTCCAGGGCACGCTGCAATTCATTTCTCCGGCGACCAGGCCTTCGCTGCAGAGCAAGCAGCCGGTGTACGAAGGGCGGGTGACCCTGGCCCGGGACCACTACAAGGTCGGCGAGACCAGTTATCCGCTGCGCTACGGCATGACGGCAACGGCGGAAATCGTGGTGCGGGAGCGCAGGCTGATCGACCTGGCATTGGACCCGTTCAGGAATATCGGCGGCTGATCGTACTATCCGGTAGGCAAGTACAGCCCGGGCCGCGCGGGATGGATAAAGCTCAACAACTGCTCCTGACCGTGCGTCAAAGCACTGTTCCCGTAAGCTTTTTTCTGCAAGCTGGCCTCCGGAAAACAGCGAAATCGGAGGTGACCGCCATGTCGACCGCATCGGCCACTGTGGAACAGGGCATTCGGCTTGCAGGCGTGGGGCGGTTCCAGTACCGCCTCTTCATGATCTTCGGCCTGGTGTGGATGGCGGACGCCATGCAGGTGCTGTCGATCGGCTTCAGCGCGCCCTCGATCGCCGCCACCTTCGGGATCGCGCTGCCCCGGGCCCTGCAGACCGGCACCTGGTTCTTCGTCGGGATGCTGGCCGGCGCCTTCGCCTTCGGCCGCCTGGCCGACCGCATCGGCCGCCGCCCGGTCCTGATGGCCGCGGTGGTGGTCGATGCCTGCTTCGGCGTGGCCTCTGCCTTTGCACCGGATTTTGGCTGGCTGCTGGTGCTGCGCTTCCTCACCGGCGTCGGCGTAGGCGGCACCCTCCCGGTCGACTACACCATGATGGCGGAATTCCTCCCCAGCGACCGGCGCGGGCGCTGGCTGGTGCTGCTCGAATCCTTCTGGGCCGTCGGCACGGTGGCGCTGGCGGTGCTGGCCCTGTTCGCGCTGCGCTGGGGACCGGACGCCTGGCGTGTGATCTTCCTCGTCACCGGTTTGCCGGCCCTGGTCGGGGTCGTCCTGCGCCTCTACGTGCCGGAGTCGCCGATGTACCTGCAGCGCCGCGGCCGGGCGGAGCAGGCGCGCGCGGTGCTGCAGCGGGTGGCCAGCGCCAACGGGCGCCAGGTGGCGATCCCGGTGCTGGATGCGGCGGTGGCGGACAAGCAGCCGCTGTCGGCGCTGTTCTCGGCACAGCTGCGCCGGCGCAGCCTGTCGCTGTGCCTGGCCTGGGGCCTGATCTCGATCGCCTACTATGGCGTGTTCGTCTACCTGCCGGTCAAGCTGGGCGCCGAGGGTTTCGGTTTCATGCGCGGCCAGGAATTCCTGATCGTGCTGGCGCTGGTACAGTTGCCCGGCTTCGCCTTGGCGGCCTATGGCGTGGAGCGCTGGGGCCGCAAGCCGACCCTGGTCGGCTTCCTGCTGCTGAGCGCCGCGGGCTGCATGTGCTACAGCCTGGGCAGCACTACCGCGGTGGTCGTCGGCTCGACCCTCTTGATGAGCTTTGCGCTGCTGGGCACCTGGGGCGCCCTGTATGCCTTCACGCCGGAGGTCTACCCGACCGAACTGCGCGCCAGCGGCATGGGCATGGCCGGCGCAGTGGCCCGCTTCGGCGGGCTGTTCGCGCCGGCCCTGGTGGCGCCCGTGATGGCGACCCATTTCACGCTGGCGCTGGCCATGCTGGCCGGCTTCCTGGCGCTGGGCGCGCTGGCGATCCTGAATGTCGATGTGGAATCGCGCCGGCGCGTCCTGGAATAGGCCTTCAGCCGGCCAGGCCCAGGTCGGTCGTCACCTGTTCGCGCAGCAGGTATTTCTGGATCTTTCCCGTTACGGTCATGGGGAATCCTTCGACGAAGCGGATATAGCGCGGGATCTTGTAGTGGGCGATCTGGCCCTGGCAGAACTGGCGGATCTCCTCGGCATCGGCCTGCACGCCCGGGCGCAGGACGATGCAGGCGCACAGTTCCTCGCCGTACTTCGGGTCGGGCACCCCGACGCACTGCACGTCCAGCACCTTGGGATGGCGGTACAGGAATTCCTCGACCTCGCGCGGATAGATGTTCTCGCCGCCGCGGATCACCATGTCCTTGGCGCGCCCGACGATGGCGGCGAAGCCCTGCTCGTCGATCACGGCGAGGTCGCCGGTATGCAGCCAGCCGGCGGCGTCGATGGTCTCGCGGGTCTTTTCCTCGTCGCCCCAGTAGCCGAGCATGACGGAATAGCCGCGGGTCAGCAGTTCGCCCTTGACGCCGCGCGGCACGATCCTGCCGTCGGCATCCACGATCTTGACCTCGAGGTGGGGATGGACGCGGCCGATGGTGGAGACGCGCAGCGGCACCGGATCGTCCACCGAACTCTGGAAGCTCACGGGCGAGGTTTCGGTCATGCCGTAGGCGATGGTGATCTGGGCCATGTGCATCTTGCCGATCACCCGGCTCATCACCTCGGCCGGGCAGGGCGAGCCGGCCATGATGCCGGTGCGTAAGGTCGACAGGTCGTAGCGGCCAAACCCGGGGTGGTCGAGCAGGGCGATGAACATGGTCGGGACGCCGTGCAGGCCGGTGCAGCGTTCCGCCTGCACGGTGGCCAGCACCGCGCCCGGTTCGAAACTCTCGCCGGGGAAGACCATGGCGGCGCCGTGGGTCACGCAGGCAAGGTTGCCGAGCACCATGCCGAAGCAGTGGTAGAGCGGCACCGGGATGCACAGCCGGTCCCGGCTCGTGAGCTTCATCGCCTCGCCGACGAAGAAGCCGTTGTTCAGGATGTTGTGGTGGGTGAGGGTGGCGCCCTTGGGCGCGCCGGTGGTGCCCGAGGTGAACTGGATGTTGACGGCCTGGTCGAACTGCAGTCCCGCCTCGATGGCTGCCAGGCGCTCGCGCTGGCCGGCGTCCGGGGAGGCCAGCAGGCTGTCGAAGCCCAGCATGCCGGGGGTCTCGCCCGTGCCGAGCCGGATCACATGGCGCAGCCGGGGCAGGCGCGCGGCGTGCAGCCGACCCGGTGCGCTGGCGCGGATTTCCGGGACCACGTCCTGCAGCATGGCGAGGTAGTCGCTCGACTTGAAGGCCGGCGCCAGGATCAGGCAGGCGCACTCGACCTTGCCGAGCACGTACTCGAGCTCCGCGCGGCGGTAGGCCGGGTTGATGTTCACCAGGATCAGGCCGGCGCGGGCGGTGGCGAACTGGACCAGCACCCATTCGGCGCAGTTGGGCGACCAGATGCCGACCCGGTCGCCGGGTTCCAGCCCCAGGGCCAACAGCCCGGCCGCCAGCGCCGTCACCCTGTCGTCGAACTGGGCATAGGTCCAGCGCACCCCCTGGTGGGGAACCACCAGCGCCTCGTTGGCGGGGTAGCGCCCGGCGATGCGCGACAGGAAGGGGCCGATGGTCTCACCGATGAGGGGAAGATCGTGCGCTCCGTGGACATAGCTCAGGCTTGGGTGCATAGTGTCTCCATGTAATCGCTTGCCGACAGCATAACAAAACCCGCGGCAGGCGATCCAAGGGCGACAATCGAAAAGAACGCATTCAGGCAGAGGAGGCCGGCATGGATACCACCAGCACGAGCACGAGCACCAGCGCTGCAGCAAGCGCCAGCGTGAGCACACCCACCGCGACCGACGACTACGGCAAGCTCCTGCTGCGCGCCGTGCTCGCGCTCCTGATCCTGTTCCACGGCCTGTCGAAGCTGGGCGGCGGCGTCGGCTTCATCGGCGGCATGCTGGAGAAGGCCGGGCTGCCGGCCGTGTTCGCCTATGGGGTCTACATCGGCGAAGTCCTCGCCCCGCTGATGATCCTGGTGGGGGTCTATACGCGCCTGGCGGCGCTGGTGGTGGCCGTCAACATGGTGGTCGCGCTGTTGCTGGTGCATACCAAGGAATTCTTCACCTTGTCGAATACCGGCGGCTGGGCGCTCGAACTGCAGGGCATGTACCTGGGCGCCGCGCTGGCGGTGGCGCTGCTGGGCGCCGGCCGCTACAGCATCGGGGGCCGCGCGGGCCGCTTCAACTGAGCTGCCTGGACGGCGGGCCTACTATAATCGCCGCGATGGGCCGAGGCACGGCCCGGCCGGCCCGCCCCACCCCTCCTCGAGACGAGCCGATGACTACGCCAGCCGCCGACGGTCCGCACGATGGCCACCAGTCCGCCCACCAGTCGATCAAGACGGTGCTGGACACGCTCGGCCTCGAGGACGACGTCGAGGGCCGCGTCTTTTCCTTCCTGCAGCATCGCATCCGCGACGTCATCTTCGTGCTCGAGGTTTGCCAGCCGGAGCAATACCGCTTCATCTACGTCAACGCGGCCTTCGAGGCGACCACGGGGATGCCGCCGGAGGCGGTGGTCGGGAAACCGGTCGACGAAGTGATCCCGCCCGAATCGATCGAGCTGGTGCGCTCCAAATACCGGCGCGCCATCGAGACGGGCGAAAGCGTGCATTGGGACGAGGTATCGAATTATCCGACCGGCACCAAGGTGGGGGAGGTGACGGTCACGCCGCTGCCTTCGGCCGACGGGGGTGTCGCCACCCTGATCGGCACCGTGCATGACATTACCGAGCGTTACCAGGCCCAGCAGCACCTGGCCGAGCTGGAAGAACGCTCCCGGCTGGCGCTGGAGGCATCGGGTTCGGGCTCCTTCGACTGGCATGCGCAGACGCGGCAAGTCCACCTGTCCGAGCAATGCCGGCAAATCCTGGGACTGGTCGCCCAGACGGTCGACCTCAAGACGGCCACGCTCGAGCGCCTGGTGCACCCCGAAGACCGCGCCGCCGCGGCGGCGACGCTGGCGCAGGTGCGCGCCGGGATGCTGCCGACGTTCGCGGTCGAACTGCGCATCCGCCACCTCTACGGGCATTGGGTCTGGGTGCGCTGCCAGGGACGCGCCCTGCTCGACGGCGAAGGGCGCGTGACCAGGGTGTTCGGCGCCATTTCCGACATCACGCCCCAGAAGGAAGCGGAAGAGGCGATGGAGCGCGCCTCGCTGGTGTTCGCGCACAGCAGCGACGCGATCGCCATCTCGGACGCGCTGGGACGCATCGTGATGATCAACCCGGGATTCACGCACATGCGCGGCTACCGCGAGGCCGAGATCATCGGCCGTACCGCCGACTTCTACAGCGCCGGAACGGAGCGCGAATTCCACGATGAGTCCCTGCGCACCGAGGTGGCGGCGAACGGGCACTGGAAGGGCGAATTGTGGAGCCGGCACCGTGACGGCCACCTGATCGCCGAACTTCGCTCGGTGACCGCCGTCAGGAATCCCAGCGGCGCGGTGAGCCATTACATCGAGATCGCCAGCGACATCACGCGGGCCAAGAAGGACGAGGAGCTGCTCTGGCGCCAGGCCAACTACGACAGCCTGACCGGCCTGCCCAACCGCCACCTGTTCATGGACCGCCTGCGCCACGCGATCCGGCACACGCACCGCGGCGAGCATCCGGCGTTCTCGCTGCTGTACATCGACCTCGACCAGTTCAAGGAGGTCAACGACACGCTCGGCCACCCGGTCGGGGACCAGCTCCTGAAGGAAGCGGCGCGGCGCCTGCTGCGCTGCACCCGCGACACCGACACCGTGGCGCGCCTGGGCGGCGACGAGTTCACCGTGCTGCTGGTGGACATGCACAACCTCGACAACGAAGACCCGCACGTGATCGAGCGCGTCGCGCACGACATCGTCGCCGCGATGTCGGCTCCCTTCCACATCGACAGCGAAACCCTGCACCTGTCGGCCAGCATCGGCATCACCCACTTCCCGGGCGACGCCGGCGATGCCGACAGCCTGCTGAAGCACGCCGACCAGGCGATGTATGCGGCCAAGCATCTGGGCAGGAACCGCTTCGCCTACTTCTCGCCGGCGATGCAGGAACGGGCCCAGGACCGGCGCAGGATGAGCGACGAGCTGCGCCTGGCGATCGAGCGCGGCGAGCTGCAGGTGCATTACCAGCCGATCGTCGAACTGGACAGCGGCAGGATCGTCAAGGCCGAAGCCCTGCTGCGCTGGCGCCATCCCGGGCGCGGCTGGATCAGTCCGGTCGAATTCATCCCGCTGGCCGAGGAGACGGGCCTGATCTTCGAGATCGGCGAATGGGTGTTCCGCACGGCGGTGAGCGACACCGTGCGCTGGGTGCTGGAGCAGGGGCAGCCGATCCAGGTCAGCGTCAACGTCTCGCCGCTCCAGATCAGCAAGGGCGGCGCCAGTTTTGCGCGCTGCATGGCCTTCCTGGAGGCCCAGGGCCTGCCGCGCCACACCATCGTGGTCGAGGTCACCGAGGGCTCGCTGCTGCAGCACGACCGGACCGTCGAGGACAGGCTGCGCGAAGTGGAGGAGCACGGCATGGCGCTGGCCCTGGACGATTTCGGGACCGGATACTCCTCGCTGTCCTACCTCCAGCAATACCAGTTCGAGTTCCTCAAGATCGACCGCGCCTTCGTGGGCAACATGCGCAAGGGGAGCCGGCAGCTGGCCTTGTGCAAGACCATCATCGCGATGGCGCATACCCTTGGCATGCGCGTCATTTCCGAAGGCATCGGCGACGAACACGAGGCCGAACTGCTGCGCGGCGCGGGATGCGACTTCGGGCAGGGCTTCTTTTTCCATCATCCCATGCCGGCGGGCTCCTTCGAGCACCTGCTGCATGCGCGCGGCCCATCGTCCGGAGCAAGGGCGACCTGAGCCGCCGGCCGCGGAGCTGCGTCGGTCCGCAACTACCGTTGCAATAAGGTAAAATATATTTCATGCAACTAATACCTTATTTCCACGCCGCCCGCTCGCTGCCCGCCCCTTGAATACCTTCCATACCCTCGCAAGCCTGCGCGGCCGTCTCACGTGCATCCTGATCATGCTGGTGCTCTCGGCCTGTGCGCTGGTGGCCGGCATCGCCTTGTCCGTCGTGGAGCAGGAGGGGCGCGACAATATCGGCTCCCAGCAGTTTTCCCTGCTGTCGGCCGCCGCCGAGCACCTGGCGGCGGACATCGACAGCAAGCGGCTGCTGCTGCGCACGGTGGCGGAAGGCATGGGCGGCGCCGGCACGCCAGCCGCGGACGGCATGCAGGGCCAACTGGAGCGCCACGCCGCCTTGCGCGCGCAATTCGACAGTGTGGTCGTGCTCGACCGGTCCGGGCGCCTGGTGGCGGGCGTGCTCAGGAACGGCAAGCCGGCCCTGGGCGAACAGCGCTTCGACGACCGGCGCTATTTCAAGGCGACGCTTGTGCAGCGCAAGGGTGTGATCTCGGAACCGGTCGTCAGCAAGCTCACCAACAAGCCCCTGGTGGTGATCACCGAGCCGGTCCTCGACGCGCAAGGCCGGGTCGTGGCGATCCTCGGCGGCAGCATCCACCTCGACCATTCCAGCTTCTTCGCCAAGATCAGGAACCTGAACCCGGGCGAGCACGGCTACCTGTTCGCGCTGACCGCGGACGGCATGATCCTGCACCACCCCGAGGCCGCGCGCCTGCTGCGCAATGTGCGCAACGAGGCCCGCACGCCGGTTCCCGCGACGCTCAAGGCCCTGGGCGGTTGGGAAGGCTGGACCCAGGCCCGTTCCAAGAACGGGACGCCGGCGATCCTGACCTACAAGCGGATGCGGGAAACCGGATGGATCATCGGTTCGGTGTACCCGACGGAGGAAGCGTTCCGCGGCATCCACCTCGCGCGGGAAACGGCCTGGGTCGACGCCGCCGTGGTGGCGCTTCTGGCCGGCCTGGCCGGCTGGTACCTGCTGCGCCTGGTCCTCAATCCGCTGCACCAGCTGCGCCAGGCGGTGGCCGAGGTGGAGCTGGGCCAGCGCGGCATCGACGCCTTCGACCTCAAGCGCCAGGACGAGATCGGCGCGCTGTCACGGGCCTTCCACTCGCTCTCGCTCAGGCGGCGCGCGGCCGAAGCGGAACTCGCGCGGATGGCGCTGACCGATGCGCTCACCGGCCTGCGCAACCGGCGCAGCCTGGACGAGGCGCTGCAGGGCGCCTATGAGCGCGTCAAGCGCACGCGCGGCACCCTGTCGGTGGCCTTCCTCGACATCGATCATTTCAAGCGCATCAACGACACCTGGGGCCACGAAGCCGGCGACCTGGTGCTCAAGGAATTCGCCGGCCGCCTGACCAGGGCGGTGCGCGCCACCGACGCCGTGTTCCGGCTGGCGGGCGACGAATTCGTCATCATCTTCGAATTCGCCGATCCGGCCCAGGGCCTGGAGGTGGCCGCGGCCAAGGTGGTGCAGGCAATGCACGCGCCCTTCGACATCGGCGGCCGCCAGCTGTCCGTGACCACGTCGATGGGCGTGGCGGCGGCGCACTGGGACCAGACCGACCCGAAACGGATCCTGAACGCCGCCGACGAGGCCTTGTACGCGGCCAAGCGCGCGGGGCGCAACCGGTATCACCTGGACACACCGGAATCGCTGTCGCCCGGGTTCGAGGCCGTATAGCCCGGTGCAGCGGCGCGCCGGGGCCGCGGGGTTTGACAGGCTAGCGTTCCTGGTTGCCGGCGCCGTCGTTCTGGTCCGCGTCCGGCGTGCGCGCCGTCGGCAGGTGCCAGCCGTAGCGGATGGCCGCCAGGCGCAGACCGAAGCACAGCGCCGCTCCGGCGCAGGCGGTCGGGGTGGTGGGCAGCTGCAGCGCGTCGCCGATCACCACCACGGACGCGCCGGCCAGCGCCGCCACCGCATAGATATCGGAGCGGAACACGGCGGGCACGTTGGACAGCAGGACGTCTCGCGCCACGCCGCCGCCGATCCCGGTGAGCATGCCGAGCAGCGCCGCCATCACGGGCTCGAGGCCGAACACCAGGGCCTTCTGGGCGCCGGCCACGCAGAACAGGGCCAGCCCGGCGCCGTCGAACAGCAGGACGGCGTTCTCCATCCGCTTGATGACCGGGTACCAGAAAAAGATCGCGACCCCGGCCAGCATCGACACCGCGAGGTAGCGCCAGTCGCTGATCGCGGCCGGCGGGGTGGCCCCGATCAGGACGTCGCGCACGATGCCGCCGGAATTGGCGGCCACGAAAGACAGCACCAGCACGCCGAAGATGTCCAGGCGGCGGCGGGCGCCGGCGGTGGCGCCGCTGAGGGCGAACACGAAGGTCCCGATGAGGTCGAGGGTGAGCACGAGGGTCTTCATTGCCGCCCCCATGTCGAGAGAAAGTACTGCGAACACGGATTCCTGCCTTTGCATGTGATGGGAAGACCGGGCGCGGAGGCGCGCCGCCGGCCGGTCGATCCGACATGGTAACGCGGCGGCGGCAGGAACGGGTGGCGGGCGCGCAGCGTGCGGGATGGGTCAGGCGGCGGCTTCGCGCTTCTGGGTGTCGCGGATGGTCCAGTAATAGATCTTGCGTCCTTCGACGTCGTCCTTTTTCTCGGGCGGCCATTCCGGGCCCATGTCGAAGGCGTGCGATACCACCCGGGTGCCGACCTTGAGCTGTTGCCACAGGCGCGGCCGCAGCTTGACGTTGACCGATGGCAGCAGGTAGAGCGTCACCACCGTGGCCGGCGACACGTCGGCCTGGAACAGGTCGCCGACCTTGAAATCGACGCGCCCGGCCACGCCGGCATTCTTCGCGTTTTCCTTCGCTTCGGCGATGCGCACCGGATTGAGGTCGATTCCGGTGCCGCGCGCGCCGCGCTTCTTGGCCGCGGTGACCACGATGCGGCCGTCGCCGCAGCCGAGGTCGTACAGCACGTCCTTCTTGCCGACCTGGGCCAGGTCGAGCATCTTGTCGACCACGCTTTGCGGGGTGGGCACATAGGGCACATCGAGCCGGCGCGCGGGGACGGCGGCCGTCTGGGCCAGCGCCCGGACGGCAGGCAGCAGCAGGCTGGCCGCGGAGGTTGCGCAAAAGAGGAGGGTACGGCGTCGTGCTTGCAGGTTCATGGCATCGTCTCCTGATGGCGGTTAGGAAGGCGGGGGAGCGTGGTTTTCGCTGCGCCGGTGCAGCACCAGCAGCAGGACCAGGCCGAAGGCGAGGACGGCGACGCCGATCCAGGCGGCGTTCAGGCCGCCCAGGGTCTGGCTGCTCACGTACGACAGGCTGGACCACAGCATGTAGGCGCAGGTGGCGCAGAACAGCAGCGGCAGGAAGGGGTAGAGCGGCACCCGGTAGGGCCGGGCGGTGCGCGGCTCGCGCCGGCGCAGCACGAACAGCGACACGCCGGTGAGCAGGAAGAACAGCCAGAAGACCGGCGCGGTGAATTCGACCATGGACTTGAAGCCGCTGCCCAGGGCCGCGCCGACGCCGACCAGCACCAGCGCCGCCGCGCACTGCAGGGCCATCGCCACATGCGGCGTGCCGCGGTCGCCGTCCCAGCATCCGAGGCGGCCGAGGGTGCGCCAGTCGCAGCCCATCGCGTAGCCGGTGCGTGCGCCGACGATCATGGTGGCGTTGATCGAGGTGAGGGCGGACACGGCGACCAGCAGCGAGATCAGCTTTTCGCCCGCCGGCCCGAAGGCGCGCAGCATCACGTCCGCCGCCACCGCTTCGGAGGCCGCCATGCCCTCCATCCCGAGCACCGCCCAGTAGGCCCAGCTGACCAGCAGGTAGAGGCTGGTGATGACGATGATCGACAGGACCAGGGCCTTGACCATCCTGCCCGGCCCGCCGCGGATCTCGGCGCTGATGTAGGCGGCCTCGTTCCAGCCGCCGTAGGTCAGCAGGACGAAGACCATGGCCAGCCCGAGCGCGGGAGGACCCGGCGCCTGCGGCGGCTGGACAGGGGGCGCGGGATCGGCCAGGAAGGCGGCCGCGGCCGCGATCAGGAGCAGGCCGCCGATCTCGGCCAGCGTCAGCAGGGTCTGGGCTCCGGCGCCGCTGCGGATGCCGCGCAGGTTGAGCGCCGACAGCAGCACGATGACGGCGCAGGCATAGGCGGTGCTCCCCCATCCGGCGGGAAGGAAGCCGAGCGGAACGGCCTGCTGCATGTAGTCGCCGAACACGAAGCCGAGCAGGGCGATCGAGCCGGTGGTGATCACGGCGAAGCGCGCCCAGCCGAAGAGGAAGGCCAGCGAGCGGCCGAAGGCGCGCCGGAGGTAGTGGTAATCGCCGCCCGCATGGGGATAGGCGGTGGCCAGCTCGGCATAGCACAGCGCCCCGACCAGGGAAATCGCGCCGCCCAGCACCCAGAGCACGAGCATGGTGCCGGGCGTGCCGCTGAGGCTGGCGACGATGGAGGGCGACTTGAAGATGCCCGCCCCGATGACGACGCCGACGATCACGGCCATGGCCTCGCGCAGGCCGATCATCGGCCGCGGTTGCGATCCGGGAGGGGATCCGCGTGGGGCCGGCGCAGGGCGTTCCGCTTCCAGGGCATCCATGTGGGGCGCTCAGTGGTTCGCCGGCGCCGGGCACGCGGCGCCGCGCAGTTGAACATAGGGAAAAGGCGCAAAGAAGATGCGCATCGGGAAGAGCGCGCCTGGCGCCGCCTTCCCGCCTCAGTGCGATTCGGATCTTAGCGGGAGCCGCGCGGGGACGGCGCGCGCTTGCTGCGGCGCAGCGAAAATGTTAAGCGCATGTTATACCCATGAAGCGAAAGTTAACGCTATCATTTTCCGGCCGCCGCTGTCCCGGCAGGCGGCGTCACGGAGGAGATGCCAATGATAAGAAGTAAAATTGCAATAGCAGCAAGGATGCTCATGGTCGGTGCGCTGCTGGCCGGCGGCCCGGCGGCGGCGGGCCATCCGTTCCAGGATCCGTCCCGGCCGGCCGAGTCGCGCATCGCCAATATCCTGTCGCTGATGACGGCGGACGAGAAGATCGAGGCCCTGTCGACCAACTCGGGCGTGCCGCGCCTGGGCATCCCCAGCTTCGGCAGCACCGAGGGCATCCACGGCATCGTGCGGCGCGGCGACCCGAAGAAGGGCCGCAAGCCCATTACCACCACCCAGTTCCCGCAGCCGCCGGGGATGGGCGCGAGCTGGAATCCCGAGCTGGTGCGCCAGGCGGCCGAGGTCCAGTCGACCGAGGCGCGCTACATCACCCAGAGCGCGGCCACCGACCAGCCGATGCTGATGCAGTGGGGCCCGCAAGCCGACCTGGCGCGCGATCCGCGCTGGGGTCGCGGCGAGGAGGTCTATAGCGAGGATCCTTTCCTGGCCGGGACCATGGCGGTGGCCTTCACCCGCGGCCTGCAGGGCGACCATCCGCGCTACTGGCGCGGCGCCGCCCTGCTCAAGCACTTCCTCGCCAACAGCAACGAGAACGGGCGCTCGAACTCCTCGTCGGACTTCGACGAGCGCCTGTTCTGGGAATACTATGCGGTCCCTTTCCGCATGAGCTTCGAGGAGGGAGGCGCGCGCGGCGTGATGGCCGCGTATAACGCCTGGAACGGCACCCCCATGCACCTGCATCCCATCCTCAGGGACACCGTGATCGGCAAGTGGGGCGTGGAGGTGCTGTCGAGCGACGGCGGCGCGGTCGGCAACCTGGTCAAGTGGTACAAGATCTACCCGAGCCAGAAGGAAGCCGCGGTGGCGGTGCTGAAGAGCGGCATCAACCAGTACCTGGACACCTACAAGGACGAGCTGCGCGCCGCGCTCAAGGACGGGACGATCGCCGAAGCGGATCTCGACGCGGCCCTGGCGCGCAAGTTCCGGGTCAGCTTGCGGCTGGGCCTGGTTGACCCGCCCGAGGGCAATCCTTATGCGGCCATCAAGGACGGCCCGGAGCCCTGGCTGAGCGAAGAGCACAAGGCGGTATCGCTGCGGATGGCGCTTGAATCCATCGTCCTGATGAAGAACGCGCGGGCCACCCTGCCGCTGTCGAAGCGGCACATCAAGAGCATTGCGGTGATCGGGCCGCACGCCGACAGCGTGCACTGGGACTGGTATGGCGGCATCCCGCCGCACAAGGTGACGGCCCTGGACGGCATCAGGGCGGCGGTCGGGCCGCAGGTGAGGGTGCGGCATGCGGTGGACAATACGGACGATGCCGCCGTCAAGGCCGCGCGCGAATCGGACGTGGCGGTCGTCTTTGTCGGCAACGACCCGACCTGCGGCCCGAACATGGCGACCGACTGGACCGACAACGGCACCAAGCCCTGCGCCGATCCGGGCGACGGGCGCGAGGGACGCGACCGCGAGACCCTGGCGCTGGCCCAGGAAGCACTGGTCAGGAAGGTCGTGGCCGCCAATCCGCGCACCGTGATGGTCTTGATGTCCAGCTTCCCCTACACGATCAACTGGTCGAAGCAGCATGTGCCGGCGATCCTGCAGATGGCCCATTCCTCCCAGGACCAGGGCGCCGCGCTGGCCAAGGTGCTGTTCGGCGACTACAACCCGGGAGGCAAGCTGGTCGCCACCTGGCCGGCGTCGATGGCGCAGCTGCCGCCGATGATGGACTACGACATCCGCAAGGGACGCACCTACCTGTATGCGAAGGAAAAACCGCTGTTCGCCTTCGGGCATGGGCTGAGCTATACCAGCTTCAAGTACGCAAGGCTGAAGGTGGACGCGGCCAGCCTCGCGCCGGACGGCGCGGTCAAGGTCGAGGTCGATGTGAGCAACACGGGCACCGTGGAAGGCGACAGCGTGGTGCAGCTGTACGCCGCTTTCCCGAAGTCGCGGGTAGCGCGTCCGCGCCAGGCCCTGGTTGGCTTCCAGCGCGTCAGCCTGCGGCCCGGAGAGACGCGCACCGTGCGCATCCCGCTGCAGGCGAGCCGCCTGGCCTACTGGAACGCCGGGCGCAAGGCCATGGAGGTGGAAGAGGCGCCGGTCAGGCTGCTGGTCGGCGAAGCGTCGGATGCGATACGACTGGGCACCACGCTGCCGGTGCGGCGCTAGCGCGGCCCTAGCGCCTTGGCGCGAGCGAGCCGCCGGCGGACAGCGCGATCTGTTCGCGCGATGCGAGGTTGAAGTCGCCGGCGATCGAATGCTTGGCCGCCGCAGCGGCCAGGCCGAAGCCGGCGGTCTCCTCGGGGCCGGCGCCGCGCAGCAGGCCGTCGAGAATACCGGCGGCGAAGGCGTCGCCGGTGCCGATGCGGTCGACGATCTCGTGCAGCCGGCAGGGACCGGCTTCGGCGCCGTGTTCGCGCGTGCGCAGGCAGGCCCGCAATTCGTGCTGCTGGACCGTCAGCTCGCGGCGCCGGGTGTAGGCGATGCCGGCCAGGTGCGGGAAGGCGGCGAAGGCAGCGGCCACCGCTTCGTCCTCGCGCTCCGGCTGGGCCAGCTCCGGGCGGCCCAGCAGCAGCGCGAAGTCGCGGCCGTTCGCGAAGGCGAGGTCGGCCAGCGCCATCAGTGCGCGCAGGGCGTCGGCCCCGGCGGTCCCGCGCGCGGCCCAGAGCGAGGCGCGGTAGTTGCCGTCGAAGGACACGCGCACGCCCAGCCTGCGCGCCGCGCGCATCGCCTCCAGCACCGCCTGCGCCGGCCGCCCGCCGACGGCGGGCGAAATGCCCGATACGTGCAGCCAGCTGGCGCCGGAGAGCAGCGCATCCCAGTCGTAGCCGGAGGGATCGGCGTTCGCAAAGGCGGACCCTGCGCGGTCGTAGACGATCTCGGACGGGCGCAGCACCGCGCCGGGCGTCAGGAAATACAGGCCCATGCGGCCCGCCTCGCGCCGCACGCCGGCGGTGTCCACCCCATGCATGCGCAAGGCGCCGGCGGCAATTTCGCCCAGGTCATTATCGGGCAAGGTGCTGACCATTGCCGCCGCATGCCCCAGGCGGGCGAGCGAGACGGCTACATTGGCTTCGGCGCCGCCGGCGCACATGTCGAGGGTGGAGGCTTGCGGCAGCAGGCGGCCGGCGGGCGGGGACAGGCGCAGCAGCATTTCGCCAAAGCAGACGATGCGGCCGGGAGCAGGTAAGGACATGGATGGAAGAAGGCGTCGTGGTGGATCGGTGCGGGTCAGTATAGCCGCGGCGGCCCGCAGCCGCTCCTCCCATCGGGCATACGCGGGCGATCGGGCGCGACCCGGGCAGGCGAGCGCCCGTGAAGGCCGATTTCCTCGTGCCCGGCCGCGTAGGGCCCGCCGGCGTGCCCGAGCCGCTGGATTCACTGCCACGTCCACGCGGATCAGGCGCGCGTCCTTGCACAGGATATTTGCACGGAAAGCATCCTGTGCAAATATCCTTTGCCTCTCCCGCCCGCCTTGTAAGGCAAGCTCAGGCTTGCTGGAGCGTCCCGAGCCAGTCGAACAGCGCCGGCCAGATGCGCGCGTGGGCATTGGCCCCCACCAGCACCCCCACGTGCTGCAGGTTGACGCCCACATCGCCTTCGTAGCGCAGCAGCAGCTTGCGTTCGCTGGCGGCGGCGTCGTGGAAGGCCGCCATGGCCTGCAGCGGAATCAGCTTGCTGCGCGGGTCGGCCACGCAGGCCAGCGGCGCCCGCAAATCGCCCGGCCCGATACGGCGCCCGCCGATGTCCAGCCGCCCCTGCATGAAGGCGTCATTGCGGTAGATCTCCTCGACGATGTCCGTGAACAGCCGCCCGGGGAGCGGAAACTCGTCGTGCGTCCAGCGCTCCACCCGCATGTGATTGGCCAGCGCCGCCGGATTGGCCAGCGACAGCCAGCGGTCCATGATGCGCTCGTACTGGAAGGCCTGGGGCTCGGCGATGGCGCTCATCATGTTCAGGAACACGCCGGGCACCTGGCGGAAGGCGCCGGCGACCTGGCGCGCATGCGGCGTGGCCTTGACCAGCGGAGTGAAGCAGCAGGACCTGGCCTCGACATGCAGCGGCGACTCCAGCAGGATGGTGGCGCTCACGTGTTCCGGGTGCATGCAGCTGTAGATCGCGGCCAGGATGCCGCCCAGCGAATGCCCCGCCACCGCCATGCGCTGCTCGCCGCTGTCGGCGGCGGCCACCCGGCGGCAGACATCCAGCAGGCGCTCGCCGTAGTCGTCCAGGCCGAAATGCTCGCTCTCGTCAGGCACCGGCAGCCACTGGGCCAGGTAGACGCGGTAGCCCTGCTCCAGCCAGCGCCGGACCACGCTGACCTGGGGCGCCAGGTCCCAGATATAGGAACGCTTGATCGGGGCCGGCACCAGCAGGACGGCCGGGCCCGCGCCGGCCTCGCCGTAGCGCAGTACCCTGAGTCCGGTTTCGGCATGGAGGACGACGGAAGCCGTTTCTTGCGGGCCGTAGCCGGCGCGTTCCAGCATCCTGCCGCGCGCCTGGCGGCTGCGGTCCATCTGCTGCAGGGCTTGCGCCCCAAAGGCATGCCAGGTGTTCCAGTTGCCTGTAGTCCACTCGTTCGTATACATGGGGGAGCCTCGTCGGGTTCGGAACCACAAGACTCTACGCCAACTCGCGCGCGCTTCCAACCGTGCATGCATCGAACGGCGCCCGGCCTTGCGCTGCGCCAAAGACGGCAATCCGGCGCAGGCGGGGCAGGGCGGGTGTAGGATACACCCAGCCAACACACACCTCGCCGCCATGCTGTACCGCATCCTGGCCGATGCCGTGCTCTTGCTGCACCTCGGCTTCATCCTGTTCGTCGTGTTCGGCGCCTTGCTGGTGGCGCGCCGCCGCGGCCTGATGCCCGCGCACCTGCTCGCGGCCGTGTGGGGCTTCGGCATCGAGGCAAGCGGCGCGGTCTGCCCGCTGACCTATGTCGAAAATGCACTGAGGCACGCGGCCGGCGAATCCGGCTACAGCGGCGGTTTCATCGAGCATTACCTGCTCTCCCTCATCTATCCCCCAGGCCTGGGCCGCGCCAGCCAGTTCGTCCTGGCAGGTGCGGTGCTGGCCGTCAATGCCGGCCTGTACGCCTGGATACTGCGCCGGCGCCGAGCAGGGTGATCCCCGGCCCCATCATGCATGCGGCATCGGCCTCCGACCCGGCGCGGGCAGGCAAGGCGGGCTGAATTTGCCGGATCCTTTCCACGCATCGGCTGTCCGGCATGTCGGGATTTTTTGCAGCGCCGGTCCGCCCTCACACCATGGCTCGTGCAAGCGTTTGATTCCAAACGAGCAATGATTCTTGGTACGAATATTGCTGCGCCTCAATAAGCGCGGCGGGCACCTTGCACGCGCCGCGCCAACAATGCGCCAAGACGCCAACAACGAGGGACTATGAACCAGTTCGAACCAACTGTCGGGCCGATCGTCGGCCACACCACCTCCAGCGCCGCCCGCATCTGGGTCCGGGGGAATGTTCTGATCGAAGACCAGGTGCGGGTCCTGCCGTGCACCGCCGCCATCCGCTACCGCAACGGCGCGGGCGGGTGGTCGCATCCGTTCGTGATGAAGCTGGAGCCGTATTTCGACGGCACCGCCGTGTTTGTCCTGGAAGATCTTGCGCCCGACACCGGCTACGACTACCAGATCGTCTGCTTCGAAGGCGAAGCCCAGCTGGGACCGGCCACCGACATGGTGGCCGGGCAGCTTGTCTGGCCCGGGGACCGGATCTACACCTTCCGGACGCAGCCGGCCGACGACGACGTCCGTTCCTTCGTGGCAGGCTCCTGCCGCTACCTGTTGACGATGTTCGGCGGCCTGGTGTTCGACGAGCGCGGCGACAAGATCTATGACGCGATCCGTGCGGCCCACGACAAGCGGCGCCTGCACGGGCTGCTGCTGATCGGCGACCAGATCTATGCCGACGACCTCGGCCCCTTCGGCGCGGACGACACGGTCGAGGAGTTCTTCAAGCGCTACCGGCGCGTGTTCGCCCAGCCTTTCTTCAGGCGGCTCCTCAACACGGTGCCCACCTACATGATGCTGGACGACCACGAGATCGAGAACAACTGGCCGCAAGGAGCGACTTCGCCGCGCGCCGCCGACAAGTTCAAGGCGGCGACCCATGCCTACCAGGTCTACCAGGCCAGCCACAGCCCGGTGTTCGACGTCGACGACCGCCGCATCGTCGGCATTCCGAAGAAGCTCTGGTACGAATTCTCGAACGGGAAGTGCGACTTCTTCGTGATGGATACCCGCACCGAGCGGGTCCTGGGCTCGTCGCCGCCGCAGATCCTGGGACCTGAGCAAATGAAGCAACTGCTGCGCTGGCTGGCGCGGGGGCAAGGGGAAGGGCGGATCAAGATCGTCGTCTCGGCGGTGCCCTTCCTGTCGGTGCTGCCCAACGAGAGCGAGGACAAGTGGAGCGGCTTCGAGGTGCAGCGCAACGCGATCCTGCAGGCGATCCAGCAAAAGCAGCTGCGCAACATCGTGTTCGTCTCCGGCGACGTGCATTGCTCCTTCGCCTGCACCGCCGAACTGGAAGACGTCAAGGTTCACCAGATCGTGTCGTCGCCGCTGTTCTGGGCGCTGCCCCACGCGCTGTCGGGACAGATCGATGTCAGCACGCCGATCCGCACCGACGGCGGAATCTGGGCCCTGAAGCCGAGGTCCCGCATCCACCGCACCGACAACTTCGCCCGCTTCGACGTCGATCCGCTGGCGAAGAAGCTCATGGTCGGATTCTACGACCGCAAAGGCAAGGTGCTGGAGGAAGGCATCGAGCTGAAGCTCGACTGAAGGCAAGGGGGCCGGGAGACAGGTTTCCCGGCCCTTTGCGCTCATTCGCGCAGGGCGAAGGCCGGGCGTGCCCGAGGACCTTGCCGCCACATCGTCACGCCCTTCTTCACGACCAAGGCGCAGGGCGGCGGCATCGGCCTGGCGATGGCCCGCCACCTGGTGCACGCCAACGGCGGCACCGTGCGCTACGCCCCGCCGGTCGGCAGGGGCGCACGCTTCATTATCGGCTTTTAATGCGAGCTCTTGATTCGGGCTTCCAGCTCATTCCACCCAGGCGAAGCCGTCGCGCGCCAGCAGCGCGAAGGATTCCGCCGGGCCCCAGGAACCGGCCGCGTAGGCGTGCGGCTTCTCGCCCAGGGTGCCCCAGCCCTCGATGATCGGATCGGCCCAGGCCCAGGCGGCTTCCAGTTCGTCGCGGCGCATGAAGTGGGTCAGGCGGCCGCGCACCACGTCGATCAGGAGGCGCTCGTAGGCTTCGGCGCGGCGCTGCTGGAAGGCCGACTGCAGGTCGAGGTTGAGGGTGACCTGCTGCATCTGCATCCCGGTGCCCGGCTGCTTGGCCATGATCTGCAGCTTGATCGCTTCTTCGGGCTGCAGCTCGATGACCAGGCGGTTGGCCACGCCGCCCGGGGCGTCCGGGAACAGCGGGAAGGGCGGATTGGCGAACTCGACCACGATCTTGGAGGAGCGGCGCTGCATGCGCTTGCCGGTGCGCAGGTAGAACGGCACCTTGGACCAGCGCCAGGTGTCGACATGGGCGCGCAGGGCGACGAAGGTCTCGGTCTTGCTGCCGGGCGGGACGTTCTTTTCCTCGAGGTAGCCCGGCACTTCCTGGTTGCCGCTCACGCCATGCGTGTATTGGCCGCGGACGGTGTCGCGCGCGATGTCGGCCAGGGTGAAGCGGCGCAGCGAGCGCAGCACCTTGAGCTTCTCGTCGCGCACCGCGTCGGCGTTGAGCGAAGTGGGCGGCTCCATGGCCACGATGCACAGCAACTGCAGCAAATGGTTCTGCAGCATGTCGCGCATGGCGCCGGTGCTGTCGTAGAAGCCGGCACGGCTGCCCACGCCGATCTCCTCGGCGACGGTGATCTGCACGCTCGAGATGTTCGGGGCGCGCCACAGCGGTTCCAGGATCGAGTTCCCGAAGCGCAGCACCATCAGGTTCTGCACGGTTTCC
>CBIHLT010000029.1:0-30288 GCA_966210615.1 uncultured Massilia sp. | reverse complement strand
GAGTTTAGAGCGCGTAATCGATGATCAGGGGCGCGTGGTCGGAGAAGCGTTCGTCCTTGTAGATCGAGACCGCCTTGGCGCTGGCCGCGATGCCCGGGGTGGCGACGTGGTAGTCGATGCGCCAGCCCACGTTCTTGGCCCAGGCCTGGCCGCGGTTGCTCCACCAGGTGTAGTCGGCGGCCTCCGGGGCGACCACACGGTGCACGTCCACCAGGCCCAGCTCGTCGAAGATGCGGGTCATCCAGGCGCGCTCTTCCGGCAGGAAGCCCGAATTCTTCTGGTTGCTCTTCCAGTTCTTGAGGTCGATTTCCTTGTGCGCGATGTTCCAGTCGCCGCAAATGACGACTTCGCGGCCTTCGGCCTTCAGTTCCTGCAGGTGCGGCAGGAACACTTCCATGAAGCGGAACTTGGCCAGCTGGCGTTCGGGCGAGGAGGAGCCGGACGGGCAGTAGACCGAGATGACGGTCAGGTTGCCGAAGTCGCAACGGGTATAGCGGCCTTCGGCGTCGAATTCGGCGCAGCCGAAGCCGATGCGCTTGGTGTCGGGCGCGAGGCGGCTGTAGACGCCGGTGCCCGAGTAGCCCTTCTTCTCGGCGTAGTGGAAGTGGCCGTGGTAGCCGTGCGGGCGCAGGAATTCCTCGGTCATGTCGGCTTCCTGGGCCTTGAGTTCCTGGACGCAGACGAAGTCGGCCTCCTGGTTGGCGAGCCAGTTGAAGAAGCCTTTTTTATGGGCGGAGCGGATACCGTTGAGGTTTGCGGAGATAATTCGTGGCATGTAAGGGACGGTGTTGGCGGGGCAGCAGGGGCGGGCGATGGCGCTGGCCGGGTCCGCGGATTAAAATACTGCCACTTTTTTCTAGATGGGGTTACTGTGAACAATTTGCGCCAAGAGTTTATCGCTTTTTCGGTCTCGACGGGAGTGTTGAGGTTCGGCGAGTTCACCACGAAGGCGGGACGCCAGTCGCCGTACTTCTTCAATGCCGGCCTGTTCCATGACGGCGCGACCCTGGGCCAGCTGGCGCAGTTCTACGCCCAGACCCTGCTCGACTCGGGCGTGGAGTTCGACATGCTGTTCGGCCCGGCCTACAAGGGCATCACTTTGGCATCCGCGACCGCGGTGGCACTGGCCGGCAAGGGCCGCAACACGTCCTACGCCTACAACCGCAAGGAAGCCAAGGACCACGGCGAGGGCGGCACCATCGTCGGCGCCAAGCTGCAGGGCAAGGTGGTGATCGTGGACGACGTGATCTCTGCCGGCACTTCGGTGCGCGAATCGGTCGACATGATCCGCGCCGCCGGCGCCGAGCCGGCCGCCGTGCTGATCGCCCTCGACCGCATGGAGCGCTCGGGGAAGGACGGCGCGCTGTCGGAGAACTCCGCGGTGCAGGAAGTCGCGCGCGAATTCGGCATCCCGGTGATCTCGATCGCCAACCTGGACGACCTGTTCGGCTACCTGTCCGGCGAAGCCGCCGACCCGCAGCTGTCCCAATTCAAGGACGCCGTCGCCGCCTACCGCACCCGCTACGGCGTATAACAAGTAGGGTCAGCAAGTAGGGTCAGAGTCGAATTGTTGGGAAATTCCCCAGAATTGCCAAACAATCCGACTCCGACCCCCATACCCTGTCAATTTCCCTTCTGACCCCACACGAGGGTCAGAGTCGATTTATTGGGAAATTCCCCAAAGTTGTCAAACAATTCGACTCTGACCCTAATTATTTGGGGCGAGCTGAACAGCTGTTTTGTTCCGGCTGAGAATGGGAATGGCCTTAGGTTTGAGCCGGCTCAAATCTGGCTTTGCCGACATTTCCCGCAGTGTCAGAAAATAATTGGGGTCAGAGTCGAATTATTGGGCAATTTCTCAAAGTTGCCAAAGAATTCGACTCCGACCCCAGTTGTCGAAGGCGTATTGCTGAGTAAACAAAATAGGGTCAGAGTCGAATTGCAGGAAATTCTGGAAAATTTCCCAACAATTCGACTCTGACCCTATTTTTTAGCCGGCGAGTTTTTTCTTCAGGAGTTCGGTGACCTGGGCCGGGTTGGCCTTGCCTTTCGAAGCCTTCATCGTCTGGCCGATCAGGGCGTTGATCGCTGCTTCCTTGCCGGCGCGGTATTGTTCGACCGACTTGGCGTTGGCGGCCAGGACTTCGTCCACGATCGCTTCCAGCGCGCCCGTATCCGAGATCTGCTTCAGGCCCTTCTGCTCGATCACGATGTCGGCCAGGTGTTCGTCGGTCGACTTCGCTTCCCACATCGCGGCAAACACTTCCTTCGCGGCCTTGTTCGAGATCGTGCCGTCGGCGATGCGCTTCAGGAGCAGCGCCAGCTGCGAGGCTTCCACCGGCGAATGGGCGATTTCCACGCCTTCGCGGTTCAGGGTCGACGAGACGTCGCCCATCAGCCAGTTCGCCGCGGCCTTGGCGTTTTCCTTGCCGGCCTTGGCCACCACGGCTTCGTAATAGGTTGCCATCGCCTGCGACGAGGTCAGCACCAGGCTGTCGTATTCCGGCAAGCCGTAGTCGCCGGTGAAGCGCGCGCGCATCGCGCCCGGCAGTTCCGGCATGTCGTTCTTCACGCGGTCGATCCAGTCCTGCGAAATCACCAGCGGCGGCAGGTCCGGATCCGGGAAGTAGCGGTAGTCCTGCGCGTCTTCCTTGGTGCGCATGGAACGGGTTTCCTTGCGGTCCGGATCCCACAGGCGGGTCGCCTGGATCACCTTGCCGCCGTCCTCGATCAGCTCGATCTGGCGCCGCACTTCATAATGGATCGCCTCTTCCATGAAGCGGAAGGAGTTCAGGTTCTTGATCTCGCAGCGGGTGCCGAATTCCTTCTGGCCGACCGGTCGCACCGAGACGTTGACGTCGCAGCGGAACGAACCTTCCTGCATGTTGCCGTCGCAGACGCCCAGCCACATCACCAGCGAGTGCAGCGCCTTGGCATAGGCCACGGCTTCCGCGGCGCTGCGCATCTCCGGCTCGGACACGATCTCGAGCAGCGGCGTGCCGGCGCGGTTCAGGTCGATGCCGCTCATGCCGGCATAATCCTCGTGCAGCGACTTGCCCGCGTCTTCCTCGAGGTGGGCGCGGGTCAGGTTGACGGTTTTCGTCTCCAGCTTGCCGTCCTTCTCGTAGGCGAAGCTGACGGTGCCGCCCTGGACCACCGGATCCTCGAACTGGCTGATCTGGTAGCCCTTCGGCAGGTCGGGGTAGAAGTAGTTCTTGCGCGCGAAGACCGAGTGCGGCGCGATCTTCGCGCCCACGGCCAGGCCGAAGCGGATCGCGCGCTCCACGGCGCCGCGGTTCAGCACCGGCAGCACGCCCGGCAGCGCCAGGTCGACCGGGCTGGCCTGGGTGTTCGGCTCGGCGCCGAACCGGATCGAGCTGCCGCTGAAGATTTTCGAGTTGGTCGTGAGCTGCACGTGGTTCTCAAGACCGATGACGACTTCCCATTGCATAGTGTTCTCTCTTTCCTGTCCTCAGACGCCTTCCGGCGCGCGCTGGTGCCAGTCCGTCGCCTGCTGGTACTGGTGCGCGATGTTCAGCAGTTTCGCTTCGCCGAAGTAGTTGCCGATGATTTGCAGGCCGACCGGACGCTTGCCGCCTTCGCCGCCGAAACCGCACGGAATCGACATGCCCGGCAGCCCGGCCAGGCTGGTCGACAGGGTGTAGATGTCGGCCAGGTAGTTCGCCACCGGGTCGTTCGCCTTCGAGCCCAGGTCCCAGGCCACGGTCGGGGCCACCGGGCCCATGATCACGTCGCACTGGTCGCGGAACACGGCCTGGAAGTCGTCGGCGATCAGGCGGCGGATCTTCTGCGCCTGCACGTAGTAGGCGTCGTAGTAGCCATGGCACAGCACATAGGTGCCGACCATGATGCGGCGCTGCACCTCGCGGCCGAAACCTTCGGCGCGGGTTTTGCGGTACATGTCTTGCAGATCCTTGTAGTCCGCGGCGCGGTGGCCGTAGCGCACGCCGTCGAAGCGCGAAAGGTTCGACGAGGCTTCCGCCGGGGCGATGATGTAGTAGGTCGGGATCGACAGCGCCGTCTTCGGCAGCGAGATCTCGACCAGGGTCGCGCCCAGCTTCACGAATTCATCCAGCGCGGCGCGCACCGCCCCCTCGACGTCGGCCGCCAGGCCCTCGCCGAAGTATTCCTTCGGCACGCCGATCCGCAGGCCGGTCAAGGGCTTGTTCAGGTCGCGGGTATAGTCCTCGCCGATATTGCCCTGGTCCGGCGTCAGGCTGGTCGAATCGCGCTCGTCGAAGCCGCTCATCTCGTTCAGCAGCAGGGCGCAGTCCTCGGCGGTCTGGGCGATCGGGCCGCCCTGGTCCAGCGAGGAGGCGAAGGCGATCATGCCGAAGCGCGACACGCGGCCGTAGGTCGGCTTGATGCCGGTGACGCCGCAGAAGGCGGCCGGCTGGCGGATCGAGCCGCCGGTGTCGGTGGCGGTGGCGGCCGGCGCCAGGCGCGCGGCGATGGCCGCAGCCGAGCCGCCCGAGGAACCGCCCGGCACGGCCAGCGCATCCCAGGGGTTCTTCACCGCGCCATAGGCCGAGTTCTCGTTGGCCGAGCCCATGGCGAATTCGTCCAGGTTGACCTTGCCCAGGGTGACCATGCCGGCCGCCTTGAAGCGGTCGACCACGGTGGCGTCGAAGGGACTGACATAGCCTTCGAGGATCTTCGAGCCGGCGGTGGTGCGCCAGCCCTTGGTGACGAAAATATCCTTGTGTGCGATCGGCACGCCGGTCAGCGGGCCCGCCGTGCCTTGCGCCAGGCGCTCGTCGGCCGCGGCCGCCTGCGCCAGGGTCAGTTCCGGATCCACGTGCAGGAAGGCGTTATGGCCGCTGGCCTCGATGCGGGCGAGGTAGTGGCGCGCCAGTTCGGTGGCCGAGACCTGCTTTGCGTGCAGGGCTGCGGACAGCTCTTTGATGGTCTTGGTGTGCATGTGCGTGTCGATTCGTAAAAGCGGATTACTCGATGACCTTCGGCACCAGGTAGAGGCCGTCCTGGGCCTTGGGCGCCGGCGCCTGGTAGTCCTCGCGGCGGTTGGCCTCGGTGACCACGTCGTCGCGCAGGCGCAGCGGCAGGGCCAGGATGGCGGCCAGCGGCTGTGCCAGCGGCGCAACGCCGCTGGTGTCGACCGCCTGCATCTGCTCGGCCAGCGCGAAAATGCCGTTCAGTTCGCCCAGCATGGTCTCGGCATGGGCCTCGTCCATGTCGAGCTGGGCCAGGTTGGCGATGCGTTTTACGTCTGAAAGGGTCAGGGACATGATGTCGGGCGCGGCGCGGGCCGCGCGCAAAATGTGGTTGAGCGAATAATGAATGTTGGCAACTTACCAGCCAACGGCGTGCTACGGCCGATAAAAGCTTGGAAACAGCGCCGATCTCGCACTCGAATTAGGGGGTAAAAGCCCCTGTATTCGGCATGTAAACGTCAAATTATAAGGTAGAATGGCGGGCTAATGCGTTGTCGTGCCGAAAGCTGCCGCAGCGCAGGACAAGACCGCGAGGCCCGGGGAAACACAGACGGGCGGGCACGGCAAGGACATCCCGATCAATGTTTAGGCGCACCTTGATGCGCATCAGGACACTCATGTTTGGTTTTTTACGCAGCTACTTCTCGAACGACCTGGCGATTGACCTCGGCACCGCCAATACGCTGATCTACGTCCGCGGCCTGGGCATCGTCCTGGACGAACCGTCCGTCGTGGCGATCCGCCAGGAAGGCGGCCCGAACGGCAAGAAGACGATCCAGGCGGTCGGCAAGGAGGCCAAGCAGATGCTGGGCAAGGTGCCGGGCAACATCGAAGCCATTCGCCCGATGAAGGACGGCGTGATCGCCGACTTCACCGTCACCGAGCAGATGCTCAAGCAGTTCATCCGCATGGTCCACGACTCCAAGTTCTTCCGCCCGTCGCCGCGCATCATCATTTGCGTGCCCTGCGGTTCGACCCAGGTCGAGCGCCGTGCGATCCGCGAATCGGCGCTGGGCGCCGGCGCCTCGCAGGTCTACCTGATCGAAGAGCCGATGGCGGCCGCGATCGGCGCCGGCCTGCCGGTGTCGGATGCGACCGGCTCGATGGTGGTCGACATCGGCGGCGGCACCACCGAGGTGGGCATCATCTCGCTGGGCGGCATGGTCTATAAAGGTTCGGTGCGCGTGGGCGGCGACAAGTTCGACGAAGCCATCGTCAACTACATCCGCCGCAACTACGGCATGCTGATCGGCGAGCAGACCGCCGAGGCCATCAAGAAGGCCATCGGTTCGGCCTTCCCGGGTTCGGAAGTCAAGGAAATGGAAGTCAAGGGCCGCAACCTGTCCGAAGGCATCCCGCGCTCCTTCACCATCTCGTCCAACGAGATCCTGGAAGCCCTGACCGATCCGCTGAACCAGATCGTGTCGGCCGTGAAGAACGCCCTCGAGCAGGCCCCGCCGGAACTGGGCGCCGACATCGCCGAGAAGGGCATGATGCTGACCGGCGGCGGCGCGCTGCTGCGCGACCTCGACCGCCTGCTGATGGAAGAGACCGGCCTGCCGGTGCTGGCGGCCGAAGACCCGCTGACCTGCGTGGTGCGCGGCTCGGGCATGGCCCTCGAGCGCATGGACAAGCTGGGCTCGATCTTCTCGTACGAATAAGACAGGTGTCAGGCCAGGGCGGGCAGGGCGTGCGGTGGAGACCGTGCGCGTCTGCCCGCCTTGACATTCGTAGGCCGCATTTCCTTTACTAAGCGTCATGCAATACAGTCCTCCGCCGCTCTTCAAACAAGGCGCCCCGGCGCGCGTCAAGGTGATCGTGTTCGCGCTCATCTCGCTCGTGCTGCTGGTGGTCGACGCCCGCATGAACCTGCTCTCCGGGGTGCGCCAGGTCGCGGCCACCGTGCTCTATCCGGTGCAGATGGCGGCCCTGATGCCGCGCGAGGCGCTGGGTTCCATGGGCGGCTATTTCTCCTCGCTGTCCTCGCTGCAGAAGGAAGTGCGCGAACTCAAGAACCAGCAGCTGGTGCAGGCGCGCCTGCTGCAGCAGGCCCAATTCCAGAGCGCCGAGAACGCCCACCTGCGCCGCCTGATGGAGGCGCGCGAGCAGCTGCCGGTCAAGACCCTGATGAGCGAAGTCCTGTACGACGCGCGCGATCCTTCGACGCGCCGCATCGTGCTGGACCGCGGCGCGCGCTCCGGCGTGATGCTGGGCCTGCCGATCGTGGACCACGCCGGCGTGATCGGCCAGGTGACGCGCGTCTTCCCCTTCACCTCCGAAGTCACGCTCCTGACCGACAAGGAACAGGCGATCCCGGTGCAGGTATTGCGCTCGGGCCTGCGCAGCATCGCCTATGGCCGCGGCCAGTCCGGCCTGCTCGACCTGCGCTTCGTGGCCCAGGACGCCGACATCCAGGTGGGCGACGTGCTGGTCACCTCGGGCCTGGACGGCATGTATCCGGCCGGCCTGGCGGTGGCGCGCGTGATCCAGGTCGAGAAGGCCGCCGGCTCCTTCGGCCGCGTGGTCGCCCAGCCGCTGGGCGGCATCGACCGCAACCGCCAGGTGCTGGTGATCATGTCGCAGATGCCGCTGCCGCCGCGCCCGGCGCCGGAAGCCGCCAAGGCGGGCGGGCGCAAGCTGCCCAAGATGGAGCCGGTGCCGCTGCCGCCGCTGCCGGCTTCGCCGCTGCCGCCGCAGGTCCCGCCGGCCGCCCAGCCGCAGGCGCAGGCCGCCCCGGTGAGCGGCGCGGTCACGGGCGGCGCGCCAGCCCAGCCCACGCCGGCTCCCGCCACCCGCCCGGCAACGCCCGCCGCACAAGGTGCGGCAGCGGGCGCCGCACCGGCAAGCCAGGGCGCGCCCCTGTTCACGCCGGGTACGCGCGCCACGCCGGCAGGTGCGGCGCCGGCCGCCACCCGACCCGCACCCGCCGCCGCCGTCCCCGCGGCGCCGGCCGGACAATGATTCCAGGACCCGACCATGCCCGGTAACCGTCCGCATTACATCCTGCTGCCCGTCAGCCCGCTGTTCATCACCTTCAGCCTGGTGTGCGCCTTCATGCTCAACCTGCTGCCCTGGGGCCGCTGGGTGGGCGCGCCCGACTTCGTCGCGCTGGTGCTGGTGTTCTGGGGCATCCACCAGCCGCGCAAGGTCGGCATCGGCGTCGCCTTCATCATGGGCCTGCTGATGGACGTGCACGACGCCAGCCTGCTGGGCGAGAACGCGCTGGCCTACACGCTGCTGTCCTACCTGGCGATCATGATCCACCGCCGCGTGCTGTGGTTCCACACGATGACCCAGGCCATGCACGTGTTCCCGCTGCTGCTGCTGGCGCAGGCGATCCAGGCCTTCGTGCACTTCACCGTGTCGGGCCGCTTCCCGGGCCTGCTGACCTTCGTCGAGAGCCTGGTGGCCGTGGCCCTGTGGCCGGTGATCACCTGGCTGCTGCTGGCGCCCCAGCGCCGCGCCGTCGACCGCGACCACACCCGCCCGATCTGATATTGGTAACTGTTTCAGCATGACCGAATTCAAGGATAACGACCGCGAGATCCACAAGTTCCGCATGCGCCTGACGGTGCTGGTGGGACTGGTGTTCGTCTGCTTCGGCCTGCTGGTGGCGCGCTTCGTCTGGCTGCAGGTGCTGCACCACGACCAGTACGCCGCCCAGGCCGAGGACAACCGCATCGCGCTGGTGCCGATCGTGCCCAACCGCGGCCTGATCGTGGACCGCAACGGCGTGGTCCTGGCGCGCAACTACTCCGCCTACACCCTCGAGATCAACCCGTCCAAGCTGCACGCCAACCTGGATTCCGTGATCGACGAGCTGGCCAAGCTGGTCGTGATCGAGCCGCGCGACCGGCGCCGCTTCAAGCGCCTGCTGGAAGAGTCGCGCAGCTTCGCCAGCGTGCCGATCCGCACCCGCCTGACCGACGACGAGGTGGCGCGCTTCACCGCGCAGCGCTTCCGCTTCCCCGGCGTCGAAGTCCAGGCGCGCCTGTTCCGCCAGTACCCGCTGGGCGAAACCGCCTCGCACGTGATCGGCTACATCGGCCGCATCAACCAGCGCGAAGCCGACGCCCTCGAGGAAACCGAGGACGCCGCCAACTATAACGGCACCGAGCATATCGGCAAGGAAGGCCTGGAAAAGCGCTACGAGCGCCACCTGCACGGCCAGACCGGCTACGAAGAGGTGGAGCGCTCGGCCGGCGGCCGCGCCATCCGCACCCTGCGCCGTACCGCACCGGTCGCTGGCAGCAACCTGATCCTCTCGCTCGACATCGAGCTGCAGAAGGTGGTCGAGGAAGCCTTCGGCGAACAGCGCGGCGCCCTGGTGGCGATCGAGCCGAGCACCGGCGACGTGCTGGCCTACGTGTCGCGCCCGGGCTTCGACCCGAACCTGTTCGTGGACGGCATCGACACCCAGAACTGGAACGAGCTGAACACCTCGCTCGACCGCCCGCTGATGAACCGTCCGCTGTCGGGCACCTATCCGCCGGGATCGACCTTCAAGCCCTTCATGTCGCTGGCCGCGCTGGAGCTGGGCCTGCGCCGCCCTTCGGACGCGATCCGCGATCCGGGCTTCTTCGTGCTGGGCGGCCACCGCTTCAACGACGACAAGCCGGGCGGCCACGGCTACGTCGACATGTACAAGTCGGTGGTCGAGTCCTGCGACACCTATTACTACCAGCTCGGCAACGAGATGGGCATCGACAGGATGTCGGGCTTCATGCGCCAGTTCGGCTTCGGCGAGCCGACCGGCATCGACCTCGAGCACGAGAAGACCGGCGTGCTGCCGTCCAAGGAATGGAAGGCGCAGCGCTTCAAGCGCAACCGCGCGGCCCAGAAGTGGGTGGGCGGCGACACCATCTCGGTGTCGATCGGCCAGGGCTTCAACAACTACACCATGCTGCAGCTGGCGCACGCGGTGGCCAACCTGGCCAACGACGGCGTGGTGATGAAGCCGCACCTGGTCAAGATGATCGAGGACGGCGCCACCCGCCAGCGCACCCTGACGGTGCCGAAGGAAACCCGCCGCATCCCGCTCAAGCAGGAAAACATCGATTTCATCAAGCACACGATGGTGGGCGTGACCCAGGAGTCCTACGGTACGGGCTACCGCGCCTTCGCCAACGCCGGCTACATTTCGGGCGGCAAGACCGGTACCGCGCAGGTGATCGGCCTGAAAGGGCAGAAGTACAATGCCCACGCCATCGACGAGCGCCACCGCGACAACGCGCTGTATGTCGCCTTCGCCCCGGCCGACAAGCCGCGCATCGCGCTGGCCCTGGTGGTCGAGAACGCGGGCTTCGGTGCGAGCGCGGCCGCGCCGATCGCACGCAAGGCGCTCGACTACTGGCTGCTGGGCAAGCGCCCGCCGCCGCCGAAGCCCAAGGACGCGGCGGCGCCCGCGGCCGCCACCGTGAAGCGCACGGCCGCCCCCGTCCAGGTTCCGGCTGCCGCACCCGCGCAAGTGGCTGCCGCGCCGGCCGTCACCACCAGAAAGGAATAAGCCATGGCGCACATTCCAGAACGACGCTCGCTGCGGCGCCGCCTGCGTCCGTATTTCACGGTCTTCGACGGCCCGCTGACCTTGATCCTGTTCGTCCTGATGACGATCAGCATGATCACGATGACCTCGGCCGGCGCCGATTTCCCGGACCGCGTCGAGCACCAGATCCGTAACTTCCTGCTGTCCTTCGCCATCATGTGGGTGGCGGCGAACATCCCGCCCCAGACCCTGATGCGGCTGGCGGTGCCGATCTATACCTTCGGGGTGGCACTGCTGATCGCGGTCGCGATGTTCGGCATCATCAAGAAGGGCGCGCGCCGCTGGCTGCACGTCGGCGTCGACATCCAGCCTTCCGAGATCCTGAAGATCGCCATGCCGCTGATGCTGGCCTGGTACTTCCAGACCAAGGCCACGGTCGGGAGCTGGAAGTCCTTCGCCGTCGCGGCGGTGCTGCTCCTGATCCCGGTGACCCTGATCGCCAAGCAGCCCGACCTCGGCACCTCGCTGCTGGTGGCGGCCTCCGGCCTGTACGTGATCTTCCTGGCCGGCCTGTCCTGGAAGGCGATCATCACGCTGGCCGTGATGGGCGCGGCCAGCCTGCCGATCGGCTGGTCGATGATGCACGATTACCAGCGCGAGCGGGTGATGACCCTGATCGACCCGACCTCCGACCCGCTGGGCAAGGGCTTCCACATCATCCAGTCGATCATCGCGATCGGCTCGGGAGGCGTGAGCGGCAAGGGCTACATGAAGGGCACCCAGGGCTACCTCGAGTTCGTGCCCGAACGGACGACCGACTTCGTGTTCTCCGTGTATTCGGAAGAATTCGGCCTGGTCGGCAACCTGGTGCTGCTGTTCGTCTACCTGCTCCTGATCGGGCGCGGGTTGATGATCGCGGCCAATGCGCCGAATCAGTTCTCGCGCCTGCTGGCGGGGGCGATCACGATGATCTTCTTCACCTATGCCTTCGTGAACATGGGCATGGTGGCCGGCATCCTGCCGGTCGTCGGCGTGCCCTTGCCCTTCATGAGCTACGGCGGCACGGCCTTCATCACGCTCGGACTTGGCGCCGGCATATTGATGAGTATTCAAAGACATCGTAAACTCGTGCAGACGTAATAGATGGAGGACGACCAATGGCCGTTCGAAGGAATTTTTCGGCGGTCGTTGCGCTTGCCATCCTGGGCGCCGGCTGTAGTACCCCGGCAAACAACACGGCAGCGGACTACCTGAAGCTGATCCCGCTGCCCTGGCTGCACAAGCCCGCGGCCAGGCATGGCAAGGCGCCCGAGCTGCCGGAGGCCGATTCCGGCCTCGGCGGCTACTACAGGAACGACGGCGCGGGCGACGATCCGTCCGGAGGCGCGACCGACTCGGTGGTCAAGTACGAGCCCTACGTCAAGTGGGCCAACCGCCCGTACTCGGTGTTCGGCCAGACTTATACCCCGATCCTGCACGAGGATCCTTTCGTCCAGCGGGGCGTGGCCAGCTGGTACGCCAACCGCTTCCACGGCCAGAAGACCTCGTCGGGCGAGCGCTACGACATGACCAAGCTGACGGCGGCGCATCCGACCCTGCCGATCCCGTCCTATGCGCGCGTGACCAGCGTCGACAGCGGCAAGTCCGTGATCGTGCGCATCAACGACCGCGGTCCCTTCCATGGCAGCCGCGTCATCGACTTGTCCCATGCGGCCGCGCTCAGGCTGGACCTGCTGGGCAAAGGCACCCACCGGGTCGAGATCGAGCGGCTGTTCCCCAGCGATCCGGCGCGCCTCGCCGCCGAGCGCCGCGCCGCGACCTCGCTGGCGCAATCGGCCCCGCCGGACATGGCGGCCCTGGTGCTCGAAGAGAAGGTGGAGTCCGACAGCGCCGCGGTCGCACAGCTGGCGTCCGGATTCTACGTGCAGCTCGGCTCCTACAGCCGCAGCGGCATGGCGGAAGCGATGCGCGAGAAGCTGGCCAGGGCAGGCGTGGCGCTCGGGACCTTGGAAGTGGTGACGGTGGGGACGGTGAACCGCCTGTATGGCGGGCCGTTCGCGACCCGCAAGGCGGCGGCGAAGGCTGCGCGCAAGCTGCCGAAGTCGCTCGGGCTCAAGCCCCTGGTCGTGAGACGCTGAAGGATCGTGCCGGCTACGGGCAGTCGCGCAACTGCGCGCCGCTGAAGCCGTCGGCAATGCCGGCGATGCGCGTGCGCGTGCCGGCATCGATGTTCCTGAACTGGTAGGCGGTGCGCGTGCCCTGCGGGCCGCGCGGCAGGATGCGCACGCCGCGCACGCCCTGGCGGCCCAGGGTGGCGGCCTGGATCTGGGCCGCCGCCTCGGTCTTGAACACGCCCAGCGAGATCGCGTATTTCATGGCCGACTCGCCCTGCATCACGAAGAAATTGTCGACACCGCGCTCCTTGAGTTCGGCGCTGCGCTTGTCCGCGCCTTCCTTGCCGCCCGCGGGCGGCAGGTAGACCATGTAGCTGCTCACTTCCTGGAAGGGGACGCTGATGCGCGACTGGCGCTCGCCCAGCTCCAGGCGCGCGATACGCGATTCGAAACGGCGCACGTCGCCCGCGGCGAAGGGGCCCGCCTGCACGCAGGCCAGCAGCGGAGCCGCCGGCGCCGGTTCGGTCGGGGCGGCCGGCGCTGCCGGAGCTTCCGCGGCCGGCTTGACGCTGTCGGCCAGCGCCTTCGCCTCGGCCTCGCCCAGCAGCGCGATGCGCTCGGTGGCGAGCTGGTTCTTCAGGCGCGCGGGTTCGCGCTCGCTGCCGGCAGGCGTGCCGAGATAGCCGCGGCCATAGGCGAACAGTACGGCGTTCAGCGCCAGCAAAGCCCAGAAGACGAATTTCAGCACAGGTCCCTTCCCGTTGTTCAAGCGTGGACGGCCGCCGCGTGAAGGCCGACCAGCACGATATTATCGACCATCCGGTGCCCGATCTTGAGCGCGGGCCCGATATATGGCGCCGCACCGCCGGACAGGATGCAGCTCGTGGCCCCATGACCGGCCACGGCGCGCTCGATGGCCCCGGCCTGGGCCGACAGGCAGCCGGAGACGATGGCGTCGTCCGTATTGTCGCCGAACAGGGGAGGCGGTGACGCGCCCGGTGCCACCTGGGGCAGCTGGGCGGTATTGCGCGCCAGCGCGGCGGCCATCAGGGCCAGGCCCGGCAGGATCATCCCGCCCAGGAAGCGCCCGTCGGCGCTGACCGCATCGACCGTGGTGGCGGTGCCGCAGGTGGCGACGATCAGGTTCTCGCCGGGCGCCAGCGCGTGCGCGCCAATGGCGGCGGCGAAGCGGTCGCAGCCCAGGCGTTCCGGTTCGCGGTAGCCGTTGTGCAGGCCGGCGCGCTGCAGGGTGGAGGCGAACCATTCTACGGGCAGGCCGTGGGGGAGGGCGGCGGCGATGCGTTCGCGCGCATCCATGCCCGCCACGTTCGACACCAGCGCCCGGGTGGCGCCGAGCGCCTTCCACTGGGCCGCCAGGCGCTCCATTTCCGCGTGCGGAGCCACGCCTTCGGCCTGCCATTGGCCCAGGCCTGCCTGGGCGCCGCTGCGGGCCAGCGCCCACTTGATGCGGGTATTGCCGGCATCCACCAGGAGCAGGGCGCTCATGCCTTCACCCGCAGCGACACATCGCCCGCCAGCACGGGAACGCGGCCGTCCGCCGTGTCGAGCAGCAGCCTGCCGCTGTCGTCCACGCCGGCCGCCAGGCCTTCCTGCACCACCTTGCCGGCATCGAGCAGGACCACGGTTTCGCCCTGCCAGGCATGGCGCAGGTTCCAGCGCGCGCTGAAGGCCGCGAAGCCGCGCGCCGCGAACTCGCGCAAGGCGGCCGCCAGGCCGTCGAGCAGGGCCGCCACAAGCGCGTCGCGCTCCATGCGCGCCAGCCAGGGCACGCCGGCGGCGCTGCGGCCCAGGCGCGCTTCCATTTCGTCGGGCATCAACAGGTTCAGGCCGATGCCGGTCACGGCCCAGATGCCGCCGCCAGGAGCGGACTGGGTCTCGACCAGGATGCCGGCCAGCTTGTCGCCGTCCTTGAGCACGTCGTTCGGCCACTTCAGTTGCACCTGCACGCCGAGGCCGGCCAGGGTCTCGGCCAGCGCCACGCCGATCGCGAGCGGCAGCCCGATCAGGGCCTGCGGGCCGCCCTCGAAGCGCCAGGCCAGCGAGAAGGTCAGCGAGCCTTCCGGCGACGACAGCCAGCTGCGGCCCGCGCGTCCGCGCCCGGCGGTCTGGTGTTCGGCGACCAGCAGCAGCGGCTCGGTGAGCGAGGCGGCGCGCGCCAGCAGGTCGGCGTTGGTGGAGCCGGTTTCATGGACGACTTCGACGGCCACGCCGGAGCGCGACAGGGACGAGATCCGGATGGGGTTCATGCTTCTTCCTTGCGCTGCTTGGTCGGGGCGCGCGAGAACGCGGCATCGAAGAGGATATTGGGCAGCAGGCGCAGCAGCTTGGCCGCGAGGCCCATCTGCCAGGGCAGCACGCGGTAGCTGTCTCCGCGCGCGATGGCCGCCGCCGCCTGGGCGGCGAAGCGCTCGGCGCTCATCAGGAAAGGCATGGGGAAACGGTTGTTGCGGGTCATGGGAGTATCGATATAGCCGGGTGCGATGGTCACCACCCTGATGTTCGAGCCGTGCAGCTCCAGGCGCAGCGATTCGCAGTAGGTGCGCAAGGCCGCCTTCGAGGCGCAGTAGGCGCCGGCGCCGCGCATGCCGCGCACGCCCGCCACGCTGCCGATGCCGACCAGGCGGCAGGGCCCGGACTGGGTCTTCATGGCGGCGATGAAGGGCGCGAAGGTGGCCACCGTGGCGTTCAGGTTGGTGGCGAACACGGAAGCGAACACCGGCAGGTCTTGCGGCCGCTCGGTGAGCGTGCCGTGCGAGATGCCGGCGCTGGCGATGACGATGTCGGCGCCGCCATGGGCCGCGATGAAGTCGGCGGCCGCACCGGCCAGCGCCGCGTGGTCGCAGACGTCGAGCGGATAGATGCGGTGACGGTCAGGGGCGGGAAGGGAAGCGGCGAGTTCTTCGAGCTGTGCGCGGCGGCGCGCCACCAGGCCGAGGACGGCGCCGCGCGCCGCATAGTCGCGCGCCAGGGCGGCGCCGATGCCGCTCGAGGCGCCGGTGATGAAGACCCGGTCCGCATGGCCCGGCCGCCCGGTCATTTCTTGTCGGCTTTCGCTTTCGCGACCAGCTGGTCCATCACTTGCAGGGTGCCCTGGAGCAGCTGGGCTTCGGGCGGATTTCCTTCGGCGCCCTCGGCGACCATGCCTGGCGAGGTCAGGAAGCGGCCGTCGACGGCGAGCATCGGCCAGTGGGTCACGCCGTAATCCTGCATCAGGGCCGCGGCGCGGCGCAGCTTGGCCTGTACGCCGAAGGAGCGGTAGGTGTCGATGAAGCGGGTGCGGTCGATGCCGGCGCGCGCCGCCCAGTCGAACACCTGTTCGTCGTTGGCCAGGCGCAGGCGCTCGACGTGCATGGCGGCGAAGGCCTTGGCGTGGTACTGCTCGAGCAGCCCGAGCGCTTCGAGCGTGTAGAACATGCGCTGTTGCGGCATCACGCCGGCGCCGGCCGCCACGTGCACACGCTTGAACACGACGGCGTCGCCCTGCTTGCGCACCCATTCCGCCAGCAGCGGCTCGAAGGCGTAGCAGTGCGGGCAGTAATAGGCGAAGAACTCGATCACTTCCACCTTGCGCGGGCCGGCATCGGTCGGCTGCGGCGAAGGGAGGGTCTTGTACTCGACGCCGTCCTTCGGCGCGCTCGCGCTCGCGTGGGCCGGGAGGACGGCCAGGCCGGACAGGCCCAGCAGGGCGGCGGTGCAGAACAGGCGGCGCAGTGCGTGCATGGCGGTCCTTATTTCTGGTTGCGGACGATGGCGACGTCGATGCCGCTGTCGAGCAGCTTGGCGCGCGCCTTGTTCACGGCTTCGACCTGGGTGTACGGGCCCACGCGCACGCGGTGCAGCACGCCGCCGTCCGTCGTGCGGTCGGTGATCGCGGCCTCGAAGCCGAGCAGGGCCAGCTTGGCGCGGGTGTTCTCGGCGTCGGACATCTCGCGGAAGGCGCCGGCCTGGAGATAGTAGATATAGCCTTCGGCGCCGGCCGCGGGCGCTGGCGCGGAAGGCGCCGGGGCGGCGGTATTGGCCGGCGGCGCCGGACGCTGGGCCTGCATGCCGGCGATGGCGGCGCCGAGAGGATCGGCTTCGGCGGCGGGGGGCGGCGCCGGAGCGGCGGGCGCGTCGGCGGCCGGCTTGGCGCGCTCGTTCAGCTCGCGGTTGGCTTCGCGCGCGGCGTCGCGGTTGCCGTACAGCGGCTTGTTCGGATCGGTCGCCTTGCTCGGATCGAGGTCGGCCGGGCGGCCGGCCTTGTTGGAGCGGTCGGTGAACGGAGAAGCGCCCTTGGTGATCATGAGGGCGACCGCCACCGCGATCCCGAGGCCGATGATCAGGCCGATGATGACGCCGGTCAGGGTGCTGCCGCGCTGGCGCAGCGCGGAAAAAGGTCGGGTGACGGTCATGTCGCTTTCAGTGTAGTAACGTTAGTGCTTACATCTTTTCCGGCGCCGAGACGCCGATCAGGGCCAGGCCGTTGCGCAGCACCTGGCGGATCGCGGAAGCCAGGGCCAGGCGCGCCAGCTTGAGCTCTTCGTTATCGTCGAGCAGCCACTTGTGCGCGAAGTAGTAGCTGTGCAGCTCGCCGGCCAGTTCGCGCAGGTAGAACGCGACCTGGTGCGGGCCCAGCTCGACCAGCGCGCGCTGCAGCATCTCCGGATAGGAAGCCAGCTTGGCCAGCAGCTGCGATTCGTGCGATTCGGTCAGCGGCGCCAGGTCCACGTTGGTGAGGGAGGCGACGTCGCCGCCCCAGTTGGCCAGCGCCGAGCAGATGCGCGCGTGGGCGTACTGCACGTAGTAGACCGGGTTCTCGTCGCTCTTCGCGAGCGCGACGTCAACGTCGAACACGAACTCGGTGTCCGCCTTGCGCGAGATCAGGAAGAAGCGCACGGCGTCGCGGCCGCGGGTGATGTCGCCGTTGCCCGACCATTCGATCAGGTCGCGCACGGTCACGTAGGAACCGGCGCGCTTGGAGATCTTGACCTCCTCGCCGTTCTTCATGACGGTGACCATCTTGTGCAGCACATAGTCGGGGTAGCCCTGCGGGATGCCGATGCCCACCGCCTGCAGGCCGGCGCGCACGCGCGCGATGGTGCCGTGGTGGTCGCTGCCCTGGACGTTGATGGCCTGGTCGAAGCCGCGGCGGAATTTCTGGATGTGGTAGGCGACGTCCGGCACGAAGTAGGTGTAGGTGCCGTCGGACTTGCGCATCACGCGGTCCTTGTCGTCGCCGTACTCGGTGGTCTTGAGCCAGAGCGCGCCTTCCTGCTCGTAGGTCTTGCCGGCGTCGACCAGGGCCTGGACCGCCGCTTCCACCTTGCCGTCCGCGTACAGCGAGGACTCCAGGTAGTAGTTGTCGAACTTGACGCCGAAGGCCTGCAGGTCCATGTCCTGCTCGTTGCGCAGGTAGGTGACGGCAAAGCGGCGGATCGATTCGATGTCGTCGACATCGCCGCTGGCGGCGGCCGGCAGGCCGTCGCTGGCCGAGACGGTTTTCCTGGCCAGGTAGTCGGCCGCGATGTCGGCGATGTAGTCGCCGTTGTAGGCCGATTCGGGCCATTCGGCGTCGCCCGGCTTGAAACCGCGTGCGCGCGCCTGCACCGAGGTGGCCAGGGTGGCGATCTGCACGCCGGCGTCGTTGTAGTAGAACTCGCGGGTGACCTGGTGGCCTTGCGATGCGAACAGCGAGGACAGGGCGTCGCCCAGCGCGGCCTGGCGGCCGTGGCCCACGTGCAGCGGGCCGGTCGGGTTGGCCGAGACGAATTCGATGATCACGTGGTGGCCGTCGCCGGAAGCGCCGCGGCCGAAGGCTTCGCCCTGCTCGAGGATGGTGCGCACCACCGACTGCTTGGCGCTCGCCGCCACGCGCAGGTTGATGAAGCCGGGGCCGGCCACGTCGGCCGATTCCACCAGGCCCTGGGCGGCCGGATCGGCCAGCAGGGCGGCGACCAGGCGCGTGGCCAGCTCGCGCGGGTTGGTCTTGAGCGGCTTGGCCAGCTGCATCGCGATGTTGCAGGCGATGTCGCCGTGCGAGGGGTCGCGCGGACGTTCGAGGACGACGTTGGGAGTCAGGTCGCTGCCGGCGACGATCGGCGCGAGGGCGGCCTGGAACAGGGCAACGATCTGTTGTTTTTGTTGGGCGAGCATGGGGGAATGGTCGAAATAGTAATAATAATGCGATGAATGCGGGTGCCCGATGTGCAGGCAATAAGGGTTCATTATACTGGTTTGGCGCGGCCGGAACACGTACCCGGGCCCGCCTGCCCGCCGCCAGACGTCCGTATTGCGATGTTCGTATTGTTAAGGTTCGCCAAAGTCGCAGCCGTTACAATGGGAGCCATTTTTTGATCACCGAACCGCCATGACCGACAAGCGCCCGACGCTCACCCTGAAACCCAAGGCCAAGGCCTCCACGGCCCGCAGCTCCGCCGCCAAGCCTGGCCCGGCACGCCCGTCCGGCCCGGCGCGCCCGCCTGCCCAGGCCGGCCAGGAGCGGTTCGCGAAGGGTCCGCAGGCGGAAACAAGGCGGGAGCAGGGCAGGCCGGCCGCCAGCCAGCCGCGCCAGGAGCGCCAGGAGCGCCAGGAGCGCACCCAGCCGCAGCTGCGCCAGAGCCATGAAGTCAAGGTGGCGCCGCAGCGCGACTTCCGCCCGGACCTGAAGCCCGACTCGCTGGCCCTGGCCCTGCTGGGCGCGGCGAATGCCGTGGCGCGGGTGCGCGCCGGCGCCGCGCTGCCGCAGGCGCTGGGCGCGGTGTTCGCTGCTTACGACGCCGCGCCCCAGGCGCGCGGCGCGATCCAGGACATCGCCTACCGCAGCATGCGCCAGCTGGGACGCACCGAGGTACTGCTCGGCCTGATGACCAGCAAGGCGCCGGAACCGGCCATGCTGGGCGGCCTGCTGCAGGCGGCGCTGGCCCTGCTCGACCCGCCCGAGGGCACGCCCGCGCCCTACGAAGCCTTCACCGTGGTCGACCAGGCCGTGACCGCGGCCGCCGCCCATCCCGATTTCGCCCATGCCAAGGCCATGGTCAACGCGGTGCTGCGCCGCTTCCTGCGCGAGCGCGCGCAGCTGGTGCAGGACGCCCTGCGCCAGCCGCTGGCGCGCTGGAACTATCCGCAGTGGTGGATCGACGCCACCCGCACTGCGTATCCGCAGGACTGGGCGCGCATCCTCCACGAGGGCAACGAACATCCTCCGCTGACCCTGCGCGTCAACCGCCGCAAGACGAGCGTCGAGGCCTACCTGGGCACGCTGGAAGCAGCAGGCATCGCCGCCCGCCAGATCGGCCCTGGCGCGGTGCGCCTGGACCAGGCCATCAACGTCAGCCAGATCCCCGGCTTCCACGAGGGCGTGGTCTCGGTCCAGGACGCCGGCGCCCAGCTGGCCGCGCCCCTGCTCGACCTGCGCGACGGCATGCGCGTACTGGACGCCTGTGCGGCGCCGGGCGGCAAGAGCGGCCACATCCTGGAGACGGCCGACGTCGAGCTGACCTCGGTCGATGCCGACCCGGCGCGCCTGGCGCGCGTGGGCGACAACCTGGGCCGCCTGGGCCTGCAGGCGACCCTGGTCGCCGCCGAGGCGCAGGACCAGGGCTGGTGGGACGGCCGTGCTTTCGATCGCATCCTGGCCGACGTGCCGTGCACGGCGTCCGGTATCGTGCGGCGACACCCGGACATCCGCTGGCTGCGCCGGAAGTCGGACACACTCCAACTTGCAACACTTTCTTCCAAAATACTCGACAATCTTTGGCAGATGTTGCTGCCCAATGGTAAATTGTTGTTCGTGACATGTTCGCTCTGGCCCCAGGAATCGGAGGCGCAGGCGGCCGCTTTTGCGGTGCGCCACAACGCCCTCCGCCTCGACGCGCCGGGCCAACTGCTGCCAGCCAGCGGTGCCGGGGAGGATCATGACGGTTTGTTCTACGCCCTGTTCCAGAAGAGAGCGCAGTAAGAACGCATGCTGCGCTCCCCGAACGATACGCTCAATTTTTAAGGCTCCGGCTCACTTGTGACGTTACGATTTTTACGCCTCCTCGCTTGCCGGCTGCTGCTGGTCTTCGCGTGCGCGACGGCCCACGCGGCCGACGGGATCGAGATCACCAAGGCGGCCATCGAAGCCAGCGAAGACGGCTACCGTCTCGACACGGCGTATGCTTTCGACCTCAACCACGGACTCAAGGACGCCATCCAGCATGGCGTGCAGCTGCACTTCACCACCGAGGTCGAGCTGACCCGGCCGCGCTGGTGGTGGCGTGACGAACAGGCGGTGTCCGAGCGGCGCACCATCCGCATCTCCTACGATGTCCTGACGCGCCAGTATTATGTGCACGTGGTCGGCAGCCAGCAGATGGGCGGCTTCCAGCAAAGCTTCCAGACCCTGGACGAGGCCATGTTCCTGATCCGCCGCCCGAACCGCTGGCTGATCGCGCCGCGCGGCGCGCTCAAGCGCGGCGAGGTGTACAACGTCTCGCTGCGCATGTTCATGGACCGCGAGTACCTGCAGAAGCCGCTCCAGGTCAATGCCTTCAACGATTCCGACTGGCGCCTCGCCTCGAACAGGAAGTCCTTCACCTACCGTGCGGAGTAAATCGGTCAATCAGGCGCTGCGCTACGCGCTCGTCGTCGGCGGCGCCGTCGTCTCCATCCTGCTGTTCCTGCTCGCCTCGGCGTCGGACAACTCGGGCTTCTTCGACCGTTACTACGGCTGGCTGCTCGGGCTGAACGCCGCCATGGCCTTCCTGCTGCTGACGCTGGTGATCGTGGCGCTGGCTCGTCTGTACTCGCGCTACAAGGCCGGCAAGTTCGGATCGAGGCTGATGGCCAGGCTGGTCCTGCTGTTCGCCGGCATCGGCATCTTGCCCGGCCTGGTCATCTTCATGGTCTCGGTGCAGTTCGTCTCGCACTCGATCGAATCCTGGTTCGACGTCAAGATCGAAGCGGCGCTCGAATCCGGCCTGAACCTGGGCCACGCGGCCCTGGACGAAGCCCTGGTGGAGCTGGGCGCCACCGGCCAGACCGCGGCCGCCGCGCTGGCGGGACAGAACGACACCATGGCCCAGACCGTCTTGAGCCGCCTGCTGGCCGATACCAGCGGCCTGCAGAGCGCCATGCTGATCGACGCCAATGGCGGCATCGTCTCGGTCGCGGCCGAGGAGCGGCGCCCGGACTTGGCGGCCGACGCCCCCAATGCCCAGATGCTCAAGGCCGCCGCGATTCCCGGCGGCTATGCGCGCGCCGAGGGCGGCATCGACCGCGACTTCCGCGAACAGACCGAGGCGCCGAGCGGGCTGGACGCGGCCACCGGCCTGCGCCTGCGGGTGGTGCTGGCCGTGCCCGAGCCGCCCGGCGTGGCGCCGCGCTACCTGCAATTGCTGCAGTCGGTGCCGGTCAACCTGGCCTCGAACGCCGAGGTGCTGAGCACCGCCTACACCGAATACCGGCAACGCTTCGCGGCCCGCACCGGGCTGCGCAAGATGTACATCGAGACGCTGACCCTGACCCTGCTGCTGGCGATCTTCGGCGCCATCGGCAGCGCCTTCCTGATCGCGGGCAACCTGGCCCAGCCGCTGCTGGTGCTGGCCGAGGGTACCCAGGCGGTGGCCGAGGGCGACCTGTCGCCGCGCCCGATCGTCGAGACCAGCGACGAGCTGGGCACCCTGACCCAGTCCTTCAACGCCATGACCGGCCAGCTG
Source organism: uncultured Massilia sp. (assembly GCA_966210615.1). Taxonomy (GTDB): domain Bacteria; phylum Pseudomonadota; class Gammaproteobacteria; order Burkholderiales; family Burkholderiaceae_D; genus Telluria. The sequence continues at coordinate 8,018 of CBIHLT010000029.1, read as the reverse complement.
TTCGAGGCGCGCAGCGCCGTCGAGCGCAACCGCGCCGCGCTGCAAAGCGCGAAGGCCCACCTGGAATCGGTGCTGGCCAACATGTCGGCGGGCGTGATCGTGCTCGATGCCGACGGCATCGTAGTGAACTCGAACGACGCGGCCTACCGCATCCTGCAGGTGGAGCCGGGCGCGATGGCCGGCCCCCTGAACCGCATCGCCGGCCTGGAACATTTTTCCAACTGCATCACGCGCGCCTTCTCGGCGCAGAACGCGCACACGGCCGCGGGCAGCGGACGCAAGCGCGCCCACTGGCAGCAGCAGATCGAAATCCCGCGCCGTCCGGGCGGCGACGAGCACGACCATGACATCACCTTGCTGGCGCGCGGCTCGCGCCTGCCGGTGGGGGCGGGCAGCGGCTTCATCGTGGTGTTCGACGATATTTCGGACGTGATCTCGGCCCAGCGCTCGGTGGCCTGGGGCGAGGTGGCGCGCCGCCTCGCGCATGAGATCAAGAACCCGCTGACGCCGATCCAGCTGGCGGCCGAGCGCATGCAGATGAAGCTCGAGGACAGCCTGCCGCCGCCGCAGGCCGAGCTGCTGCGCCGGGGCACCAATACCATCGTCAACCAGGTCGACGCGATGAAGCGGATGGTAGACGATTTCCGCGATTACGCGCGCACGCCGCCGGCGGTGCTGCAGCCGCTCGACCTGAACGACCTGATCGACGAGATCCTGCGCCTCTACCTGGCCGAGGACGGCTCGGACATCATCCACGCCGCGCTGGCGCCGACCCTGCCGCGGGTGATGGGCGATCCGACCCAGCTGCGCCAGGTGATCCATAACCTGATCCAGAACGCCCAGGACGCCCTGAACGACCGCGGCGCCAGCGCTCCGCCGGCGCGCGTGGACGTGACCACCGAAGCCATCCATTACGAAGGCGCGGACGGCTCGGCCGGCACCGCGGTGCGCCTGGCGATCGTCGACAACGGCCCGGGTTTCGCCCCGCGCATCCTGGCGCACGCCTTCGAACCCTACGTCACCACCAAGGTCCGGGGCACCGGCCTGGGGCTGCCGATGGTCAAGAAAATCGTGGATGAGCACGGCGGCCGGATCGACGTCGCGAACCGGACGGACGGATGTGGCGCGGCCATATTCATTTTGCTGCTAAAGTTGGCCCCTGAGGCTGGCGGAGAGACGAACTTGGCCGAAGTGTAAAAGACGCATAGAATCACGCTGTGACGGGTAAAGGTTCTAAGAAATAGATCAGGAAGGCACAAAGATGGCGAACATACTCGTAGTCGATGATGAAATGGGTATCCGTGAACTCCTGTCGGAGATTCTCGGCGATGAAGGCCATGCCATCACCCTGGCCGAGAATGCGCAGCAGGCGCGCGAAGCGCGTGCGGCCGGCGCCCCGGACCTGGTGCTGCTGGACATCTGGATGCCCGATACCGACGGTGTGACCCTGCTCAAGGAATGGCAGCGCGACGGCCTGCTGACCATGCCGGTCATCATGATGTCGGGCCACGCCACCATCGACACCGCCGTCGAGGCGACCCGCATCGGCGCCCTGAACTTCCTCGAAAAGCCGATCGCCCTGCAAAAATTGCTCAAGGCCGTGCAGCAGGGCCTGTCGCGCGCCCAGGAAGTGGCGCGCGCGCCGCTGGTGCCGCCGCGTCCGATTGCCCCGAATGTGCAGAGCATGCAGAGTGCGTCCGCCGAGCCGGCGTCCGCCGCGCCGATGTTCGCGCCGCCGGTGGCGCCGCCCAACGGTGCGCGCGTGGTGCATGCGATCTCGCACGGCGAAGGCACCGGCTACACCCTGTCCTTCGACCTGCCGCTGCGCGAAGCGCGCGACGCCTTCGAGCGCATGTATTTCGAGCACCACCTGGGCCGCGAGGGCGGCAGCATGACGCGCGTGGCCGAGAAGACCGGCCTGGAGCGCACCCACCTGTACCGCAAGCTCAAGCAGCTGGGCGTCGAGCCGGGCAAGCTGGCCAAGAAAGGGCAGTGAGGGGCAGTGTCGTCGACCCGCGCCAAAGTGGCCACCACGCTGGTCACCGGCGCCTCCGCCAGCGCGCGCGAGCAAGCCATCTCGGCGCTGCTCGATCTACCCGATTCGCATAGTTTCGCCGCGCCAGCCGGCGCGCTTTCCCCTTCCTCGTCGCCTTCTTCGCCAGGCCTGTCCCCGCCGGGCAGCGCTGGCGCGCGCCTGGACAGCGCGGTCATCCTCGAAGGCATGGCCGCGTCCAGCACGCCGCTGCTGTCGACGCCCTCTCTCCAGGTCGTGCGCATCGCCCCCGGGTGCCTGTGCTGCGACGGCAATCTCGTTTTGCGTGTAACATTGAATCGACTGCTGCGCCAGCGCCCACGGCGTCTGTACATCGGCCTGGCGCGCAGCGAACACCTTGATCAGTTGCGATCGTGGTTGCAAGACGCACCATACGATCAGCTGTTGGCGCTGAACCCGGACATCCAGACCTGAACGCCGGCCGGAACCCCCGGTGATCCGAAGTCTCTTGAAATCGGTTCAGCCAGCCCCACCTCTTAAGCGAAGTGAAGAGCCCGCCGCCCGCCGCCGCGCGGCAGGTTTCACAAACTCTGATCGAGAGAAGGAGTCATCATGAACATGATCTACAACAGCGAACAGTACAGCGTCGTCGAGTTCGGTGTCGACCGCGAACTCGAGGCCCTGCGCTTCGGCGGCTTCGAGATCGTCGACAAGGCCGGCCGGCGCGAAGCGTTCATCGGCGGCAAACTGGCTCAGTCCTTCCGGCGTGACGTGAACAACCTGATCGCCAGCGAACCGACCATGGAAGAAATCGACGACTTCCTGGGTTCCTACGATACCCTGATGAGCCAACCTGTCGTACTGCACTAAGTACTGCGCTACACCGGCATAGCCTGAGGGCGCCATCGAAGCTCCGAGCGATGGCGCCCTGGTCTGGGGGCGTGGTAAGCTGCGTCCCATGTGTCAGCTACTCGGAATGAACTGCAATGTCCCTACCGACATTGTCTTCTCCTTCACCGGCTTCGCCCACCGCGGCGGCCGCACCGATACCCACCATGACGGCTGGGGCATCGCTTTCTTCGAAGGCGCGGGTGTTCGCCACTTCGTCGATCACCAGGCCGCCATCGCCTCGCCGATCGCCGAACTGATCAAGCATTATCCGATCAAGTCCACCAACGTCATCGCCCATATCCGCAAGGCCACGCAAGGGCAGGTCGCGCTCGAGAACTGCCATCCCTTCGTGCGCGAGCTGTGGGGGCGCTACTGGGTGTTCGCCCATAACGGCGACCTCAAGGAATTCCAGCCCGCGCTGAATGGGCCGTTCAGGCCGGTCGGCAATACCGACAGCGAGCTGGCTTTCTGCTACCTGCTGCAATGCCTGCGCGAGGAATTCGGCGACCGGGCGCCGGAGCGCGCCGCCTTGCGCGCCGCCCTCGACCGCCTGGTGCCCACGATTGCCGCGCATGGCACCTTCAACATGATGCTGTCCGACGGCACGGCCCTGTTCACCCATTGTTCGACCAAGCTGTGCTACGTGGTGCGCAAGTATCCTTTCGTGACCGCCTGCCTCTCGGACGAAGACCTGTCGGTCGACTTCTCGCAGGTGACCACGCCCAACGACCGGGTCGCCATCATCGTGACGGAACCGCTGACCACCAACGAACAATGGACCCAGTTCGCGCCGGGCGAGCTGATGATGTTCGTGGACGGGCTGCCACAATAAATGGCACAAGCGATGCATAAAAAGCCAGGTTCTGACGATAAATTAATGTCTTAAAGCCACTAACGGTTGCGGATGCGGTAAAGTATCCCGATTCGCCGACAGAAAGAGACGAGATGACCGACTCCGCAAGCCTCGACCACGCGTCCCAGCCGCTGCGCATGCGCAATTTCTACCTCGCGCGCCAGCCGGTGTTGGACCGCAACCAGGCCTTGTACGGCTACGAATTGCTGTTCCGCGGCAGCGCCCAGGGCGCTGCGGACATCGATCCGGCCGCGATCGGATCGGGCCTGTCGGCCAGCGCCAGCGTCATCCACCATGCCTCCCAGCTCGGCCTGCCGCGCGCGATCGGCGACGCCACCGCCTTCCTGAACGTGGACAAGGAAGTCCTGATGAGCGACATGTTCGCCTTCCTGCCGCGCGAGCGCACGGTGCTGGAGATCGTGCGCTCGGTCGAGCCGGACGACGCGGTCATCGGGCGCATGACGGAACTGGCGTCGCACGGTTTCCGCTTCGCCGCCGAGGCCTCGGCCCACGGCGCCTCGCTGGCGCGCCTGCTGCCGGTGATCGATTTCGTCAAGATGGACCTGCGCGAGCTGCCGGTCGTGACCCTGCTGTCGCTGGCGCCGCGCCTGCGCACCACCGGCAAGCGCCTGGTGGCGGAAAAGGTCGAAACCCACACCGAATACCGTACCTGCCTGGACATCGGTTTCGACTACTTCCAGGGCTATTACTTCGCCAAGCCGACCGTCATGGCCGGCCGCAAGCTGTCGCCTTCGCAGACGACGGTGCTGGACCTGATGAACCTGGTGACCTCGGAGGCCGACAACAGCGAGATCGAGAAGGTGGTCAAGCGCGAGCTGACCCTGGGCCTGAACCTGCTGCGCCTGGTGAACACGCCGGCCGTGGGCGCCACCCGCCGCATCGAGTCGATCAGCCAGGCCCTGATCCTGCTGGGCCGCCGCCAGCTGCAGCGCTGGCTGCAGATCCTGCTGTACGCGGAGCCGGGCGTACGCGGCCACAGCCAGACCCCGCTCCTGATGCTGGCCACCACGCGCGCTCGCCTGATGGAACTGCTGGCCCAGCGCCTGCGCCCGGGCCAGCGCAATGTGGCCGACGTCGCCTTCACGGTCGGCATGATGTCGCTGATGGATACCTTGTTCTGCATCCCGATGCAGGACATCGTGGAACAGATTCCCGTGATCGACGAAGTGCGTCATGCGCTGCTGGTGCGCCAGGGCTTCTTCGGCGAGCTGCTGCGCCTGGCGGAGTCGATCGAGCAGATGGACGACGCCAACGATGCGGTGATGCCGGCGCTGCACGAGCTGGCGCTCGATGGCGACGACCTGGCGGAGCTCGAGGTGTCGGCGTTCGAGTGGAGCGATAAGGTGGTGCGGTACGCGATCTGAGCTAACACTGATCGTGCAAACTTGGGTCCCCGCCTTCGCGGGGATGACGGTCTTTAGGTTAGCGACGACGTTCGATCTCGCCACATCCCTTGCCACGTCATCCCCGCGAAGGCGGGGACCCAAGTTCAGCAGAACTGCCGCGCCGCGTTCAAAGAGCCTAGCCGGTTGCCCCCGATTTCGTCCACTGGCTGTGCAGCTCAGGATCGCTGCGCAGCTCCCACAAGCCCAGCACCACCGTCGCCAGCCCCGACACCAGCAGGCTGGTCGTCATCGTCCTGTCCGGAATGATGTCCAGCAGCCAGGGCGATACCGCCACCCAGGCCCCGACCACGACATTCAGCAGCACCGCCCACACATAGGTCTTGTACAGGTCGAAGGCCGCCAGCACGGCCATGATGATGCCGGCGATATAAGCGTTGATGGCCGGCAGGGATGAGGCTGGATAGTTGAATACCCAGGGCGAGACGATCAGCCAGACACCGATCAGGAGGATCACCTGATCCTGCCAGCGCTTCGCCGAATAGTGCAGTGCCATGTCCGTTCTCCTTTCCTTGGAAACGATGGAGTTGCACTGCCTTAGAAAACAAAAACGCCGCGAAGTTCGCGGCGTTCCCATGCATGCGCTGAAGGCCTAGAGGTTGGGCGCCAGGTAACGCTCCAGCTCGGCCTTGTCCATGCCGCGGCGGCGCGCCATGTCCTCGACCTGGTCGTCGCCGATCTTGCCGACCACGAAGTACTTCGAGTCCGGATGGGCGAAGTAGAAGCCCGACACGGCCGCGCCCGGATACATGGCGAAGGACTCGGTCAGCTGCATGCCGATCTCGTCCGCCTGCAGGGTGCGGAACACGTCCGCCTTGACCGTGTGCTCCGGGCAGGCCGGGTAGCCCGGCGCCGGGCGGATGCCGCGGTATTGCTCGGCGATCAGGGCCTCGTTGCTCAGGTCTTCGTCCGGCGCATAGCCCCACAGGTCGGTGCGCACGCGCTGGTGCATGTACTCGGCGAAGGCTTCGGCAAGGCGGTCGGCCAGGGCCTTGAGCATGATCGACGAGTAGTCGTCGTGCGCGGCTTCGAAGCGCTGCTCGTGCTTCTCGATGCCCAGGCCCGCGGTCACCGCGAACATGCCGATATAGTCCGCCACCCCCGAAGCCTTCGGTGCGATGAAGTCGGACAGGCACTGGTTCGGACGCTGCTGGCCGTCGACCACCGGCTTGACGCCCTGCTGGCGCAGGCCGTAATAAGTGAAGGCGACTTCGCTGCGCGATTCGTCGGTATAGATCTCGATGTCGTCGTCGTTGACGCTGTTGGCGGGCAGCAGGGCGATGGCGCCGTTGGCGCTCAGCCAGCGGCCGTCGACGATCTTCTTGAGCATCGCCCGGCCCTCTTCATACACCTTCGACGCGGCCTCGCCCACCACCTCGTCCGTGAGGATGGCGGGGAAGGGGCCGGCCAGGTCCCAGGTCTGGAAGAAGGGACCCCAGTCGATGTAGCGTGCGATCAGGCCCAGGTCGACGTTCTTGAACACGCGGCGGCCGACGAACTTCGGCTTGACCGGCGCATAGGCCAGGCGCGCCTTGTTGGCGCGCGCCTGTTCGATCGACAGCAGCGGCAGGGCCTTCTTGCCGGCGTGCTGGATGCGGATGCGCTCGTAGTCCTGGGCCAGTTCGATCACGTAGGCGTCGCGCGTGTCTTCGGTGACCAGCGCCTGGCCGACCGAGACCGAACGCGAGGCGTCCGGCACGTAGACCACCGGACCTTCGTAATGGGGCGCGATCTTGACCGCGGTGTGGGCGCGGCTGGTGGTCGCGCCGCCGATCAGGAGGGGGGTCTTGCGCTCGCGGAACCACGGGTCGCGCTGCATCTCGCGCGCCACGTGGGCCATCTCTTCCAGCGAGGGCGTGATCAGGCCGGACAGGCCGACGATGTCGGCATTCTCTTCCTTGGCCTTGGCCAGGATCTCGGACGCCGGGACCATCACGCCCATGTTCACGATCTCGAAGTTATTGCACTGCAGGACCACCGAAACGATGTTCTTGCCGATGTCGTGCACGTCGCCCTTGACGGTGGCGATCACCATCTTGCCCTTCGGTTTGGCGACGATGCCGGTACGGCGCTCTTCCTCGGCCTTTTCCTCTTCGATGAAAGGCACCAGGTGGGCAACGGCCTGCTTCATCACGCGCGCCGATTTCACCACCTGGGGCAGGAACATCTTGCCCTGGCCGAACAGGTCGCCGACGATGTTCATGCCGTCCATCAGCGGGCCTTCGATCACGTGGATCGGGCGGCCCTTCGCGGCCAGGACCTGCTGGCGCATCTCTTCGGTGTCCTCGACGATCCACTGGGTGATGCCGTGCACCAGCGCGTGCGCGAGGCGCTTCTCGACCGGGGTGTTGCGCCACTCGAGGTTCTGTTCCTGCTTGGCGCCGCCGGCCTTCAGGGTGCCGGCGAATTCGATCATGCGCTCGGTCGCGTCCGGACGGCGGTTCAGCACCACGTCCTCGACGCGCTCGCGCAATTCCGGCGACAGGTCGTCGTAGACGCCGACCATGCCGGCGTTGACGATGCCCATGGTCAGGCCGGCCTTGATCGCGTGGTAGAGGAAGACGGTGTGGATCGCCTCGCGCGCCGGGTCGTTGCCGCGGAAGCTGAACGACACGTTCGACACGCCGCCCGACACCTTCGCATGCGGCAGGTTGGCGCGGATCCAGGCGGTCGCTTCGATGAAGTCGTTCGCGTAGTTGTTGTGCTCTTCGATGCCGGTGGCGATCGCGAAGATGTTCGGGTCGAAGATGATGTCTTCCGGCGGGAAGCCGACCTTTTCCACCAATACTTTATACGCGCGCGCGCAGATCTCGGTCTTGCGCGCGAAGGTGTCGGCCTGGCCCTGCTCGTCGAAGGC
>CBIHLT010000028.1:0-30592 GCA_966210615.1 uncultured Massilia sp. | reverse complement strand
ATTAACAAAACTTTAACTAACTCCAACACCACAGCCCCAAAAAAGCCGTATCATGTTTCATTACCATGGCCCGGCGCCCACCCTGCGCCGGCTCGTCGTAACACGGCGTCCCACGAGGCGCCGATCCAGGTCCCTCGCGGTCCGGCTCATTGGAGGCACTATGCAACATGCGTCGCAAGCTGCACTGTTTTCATTGATTGGCGATACCCCGCTGGTGGAAGTGACCCGCATCGATACCGGTCCCTGCCAGCTGTTCCTGAAACTCGAATCGCAAAATCCCGGTGGCTCCATCAAGGACCGCATCGGCAAGGCCATGATCGAAAAGGCCGAGCATGACGGCCACCTCCAGCCCGGCGGCACGGTGGTCGAGGCCACCGCCGGCAATACCGGCCTGGGCCTGGCCCTGGTGGCGCGCATCAAGGGCTACCGCGTGGTGCTGGTGGTTCCGGACAAAATGGCGGCCGAGAAGATCCTGCACCTGAAGGCGCTCGGCGCCGAGATCCACCTGACCCGCTCCGACGTCGGCAAGGGCCACCCCGAGTACTACCAGGACTACGCCGCCCGCCTGGCCAGGGAGATTCCCGGCGCCTGGTTCGCCGACCAGTTCAACAACCCGGCCAACCCCTGGGCCCACGAGCACTTCACCGGCCCGGAGATCTGGGACCAGACCAACCACAAGGTGGACGCCATTGTCGTCGGCGTCGGCTCATCGGGCACCCTCACCGGCCTGTCGCACTACTTCAAGAAGACCCAGCCGCACCTGGAATTCATCCTGGCCGACCCGAAGGGCTCGATCCTGGCGGAGTACGTCAACACCGGCCACCTGTCGAAGGATGCCGGTTCCTGGGCGGTGGAAGGCATCGGCGAGGACTTCATCCCCGGCATCGCCGACCTGTCGCGCGTGACCAAGGCCTATACGATTCCCGACGAGGAAAGCTTCAACACGGCGCGCCTGCTGCTCCAGCAGGAAGGCATCCTGGGCGGCTCGTCCACCGGCACCCTGCTCGCCGCCGCGTTGCGCTATTGCCGCGAGCAGACCCGTCCCAAGCGCGTCGTCACCTTCGTGTGCGACACCGGCACCCGCTACCTGACCAAGGTCTACAGCGACGGCTGGATGGTCGACCAGGGCCTGCTGACCCGGCCCAAGCTGGGCGACCTGCGCGACCTGATCGGCCGCCGCTACGATGCCGGCGAAGTGGTGACGGTGTCGCCCACCGACACCCTGCTGACCGCTTTCAACCGCATGCGCAGCAGCGACCTGCAGCAGCTGCCGGTGATCGACAACGAAGGCCGGCTGGCGGGCCTGATCGACGAATCCGACCTGCTGCACCATGTGACCACCGAGCCGGGCCGCTTCGGCGCGCCGGTGTCGAGCACCATGACGGCCCAGCTGCAGACCCTGCATCCGGCCGCGAGCATGCAGCAGCTGCGCGAAGTGCTCGACCGCGGCCTGACCGCCGTGATCACCGACGGTCCGAGCTTCTACGGGCTGATCACACGCTTCGACCTGCTGAATCATTTGAGAAGGACGCTTTCATGACCGAATCCAAGAGGAACAACGTGAAGCACATCGCCACCCGCGTCATCCACGGCGGCCAGGCGCCGGAGCCGGCGACCGGCGCCGTGATGCCGCCGATCTTCGCGACGTCCACCTTCCGCCAGGAGAGCCCGGGCGTGCACAAGGGCCTGGACTACGGCCGCTCGCACAACCCGACGCGCTGGGCGCTGGAGCGCTGCGTGGCCGACATCGAAGGCGGCAGCGCGGCCTTTGCCTTCGCCTCCGGCCTGGCGGCGATCGCGGCGGTGCTCGAGCTGCTGCCGGCCGGCTCGCACATCGTGGCGGGCGACGACATGTACGGCGGCACCTACCGCCTGTTCGAGCGCGTGCGGCGCGACAGCGCCGGGCACAAGTTCACCTACGTCGACCTGGCCGATCCGGACGCGTTGGCGGCCGCGCTGCGTCCCGAGACGAAGATGGTGTGGGTGGAAACGCCGACCAACCCCATGCTGAAACTGGCCGACCTGCGCGCCATCGCCGCACTGTGCAAGGCGCGCGGCATCCTGACCGTGTGCGACAACACCTTCGCCAGCCCGATCTTGCAGCGTCCACTGGAGTGCGGCATCGATATCGTGGTGCACTCGACCACCAAGTACATGAACGGACACTCGGACGTGATCGGCGGCGTGGCCATCGTCAACGACCCACAGCATGCGGAACGGCTGGGCTTCATCCAGAATGCGGTCGGCGCGATCCAGGGACCCTTCGACAGCTTCCTGGTGCTCCGCGGGATCAAGACCCTGGCGCTGCGCGTGGAGCGCAGCAGCGCCAATGCGCTCGCGCTGGCGCAGTGGCTGGAGCGCGAGCCGAAGGTGCGCAAGGTGCACTATCCCGGGCTGGAGTCGCATCCCCAGCACGCGCTGGCAAAACGGCAGATGAACGGTTTCGGAGGGATCGTGTCGATCGACCTGGATACCGACCTGGCGGGGGCAAGGCGCTTCCTGGAGAACTGCGAGGTGTTCACCCTGGCGGAGAGCCTGGGCGGGGTGGAGAGCTTGATCGAGCATCCGGCCTTGATGACGCATGCGAGCATTCCTGCGGAGCGCAGGGAGGAACTGGGGATTGGGGATGGCTTGATCCGGCTGTCGGTCGGGATCGAGCATCTGGAGGACCAGCGCGACGACCTGCGGCGCGCGCTCGCAGCCATCTAGCAAGAACACAACACCGTCGTTCCGGCCTTCGCCGGAACGACGGACTTGAGGGTGTCGGCCTTTATGCGGCTTCCAAGGCGCGATGTGCCGAAGGCCCACGCACCTTGAACGTCCCCACCAGCTCCGACAACTCCGCCGCCTGCTGCCGCATCGACGCCGCCGCAGCGGCCGCTTCTTCCACCATCGCCGCATTCTGCTGCGTCGACAGATCCATCTCCGCAATCGCCTTGCTCACCTGCTCCACGCCGCTCGCCTGCCCCGCGCTGGCTTCGTGAATCGCGCCGAGAATCCCGGCCACGTCCTGCACATGCTGCAGCACCGCGCGCATCGTCGACCCGGCGGCTTCCGCGATCCCGGTCCCGGCCTCGATCTCGCCGGCTGATTCCCCGATCAGCTGCTTGATCTCCTTCGCCGCCCCGGCGCTGTGCTGCGCCAGGTTGCGCACCTCCGCCGCCACCACGGCGAACCCGCGTCCCTCCGTCCCGGCACGCGCCGCCTCGACCGCCGCGTTGAGCGCCAGGATGTTGGTCTGGAAAGCGATGCTGTCGATCATGCCCGTGATGTCGACGATACGGTCCGCCGAGGCCTTGATCGCCGCCATGCGCGTCACCAGCTGCCCGACCGCCCTGGCGCCTTCGATGGCCACCGTCGATGCGTTCTGCGCCAGCGCATTCGCCTGCCGCGCGCTGGCGTTGTTCCGCACGATGGCGCTGCTGAGGGCGTCCATGGCGCCGACCGTCTCGCGCAGCGCATCGGCCTGGCGCTCGGTGCGCTGGGACAGGTCCTGGTTGCCGTGGGCGATCTCGCTGGAGGCCGAATCGATGGCCTGCGCGCCCTGCAGTACCTGCGACACCGTCGAGGACACGCCGTGCGTCATGCCGTTGAGCGCATCGAACAGGCGGCCGATCTCGTCGCCGCGTGTGTGGCGGATCACAGGACGCAGGTCGCCGTGCGCCACCTGCTCGGCCAGGGCAAGGGCCTGCTGCAAGGGCGCGACGATGTTGCGGGTCAGGATCCAGGCAAGCGCACCGCCTACCGCCAGTGCGCCCAGGCCCAGCACCATCAGCAGCGCCTTGCTGAAGCTGGATGCGGACGCGGATTCGTCGGCGAGGCGGTGCGCTTCGGCCGTCTCGAAGGCCAGCAGGGCTTCCAGCGCGGCGATGTGGGCCTTGTCATGCTGCGCCCAGCGGCCGGTCACCAGCTCCTCGACGACCTGGGTCTGGCCGAATTCCTTTGCGCGGAACAGCTCGGCCTGGGTGGCGGCCAGAGCCGCCTTGTGCCTGGCGGCTTCCTGCATCAGGGTGCGTTCACGCTCCAGGCCCGGCAGCTTGGCGAGCTTGTTCTCGATGGCGGCGGCGCCCTTGCGGCCTTCGGCCAGCCGGGCCTGGAAATAATCGGCCAGCTCCAGGCTGTCGCTGCGGGCGATCGAGATGGTGCGCGAGCCGTTCAGGCGCTCGATGCCGAGCAGGTCGGAGACGAGCTGCTGCTTGGCCAGCTTGTCTTTCACCAGGTCTTCCGTCAGCCTGTCGGATGCCTGCATGCGCCACAGGGCGACGGCGGAAACAAGGAGGATGAGGAGGGAAACGATACCGAAGGAACCCAGGAGCTTGGTGCCGGTCTGGAGCTTTGCGAGTCGCATTGCAAGTACGGGTAGTTGTGAGTACTTGCAGTTTAGAAAGTGTTTGTGACGGGATTATGAATTTGTGTGAAGGGGCGTGTCATGGTTGTGTCACGGGTACGCACGCAAACTTGGGTTCCGGCCAAGGGGGACGCCCAGTCCCCCTTGGCCGGACCTAAACTGAACTTACTCCTGGCGCTTCAGCGCCGGGATCGCCGCCGGCTTCCACGCCTTCACCGGCTGCTCCTTCAACTTCTTCTCGAGCATTTCCAGCGCCACTTCCAGCTGGCGGTCGCGCCCCTTGAAGGTCTCGTGCGGCAGGTTGTCCACTTCCACATCCGGCGCCACGCCCACCCCTTCGATCAGCCACTCGCCTTCGCTCGAGAACTGCCCGAACTCCGCCACGCGCGCCATGCCGTTGTCGGTCAAGCCGTTGCCGTCGCTGAGCCAGACGCCCGCGCCCGCCGTGCGCTTGCCCACGACAGGTCCGAGCTTGAGCGCCTTGACGCCGGCGGTAAAGGTCTCGCCGTCCGAGTAGGTCAGTTCGTCCGCCAGCACCACCAGGTGGCCGCGGAAGGTGTTCTGCATGTTCGACTGCGGCTGGTTGCCGTTCGATGCCCAGAAGGCCCACGAGCGGCGCAGCAGCTTCTCGATGATCCAGCTGTCGATGTTGCCGCCATTATTGCGGCGCACGTCGATGATCAGGCCTTCCTTGTTGATGTTGGCGTAGAAGTCGCGCGCAAAGGCGTTGATGTCGCGCGCCACCATGGCGCGCAGGTGCAGGTAGCCGATCTTGCCCTTCGACGTCTCGTCCACCTGGCGCGCCCTGCTCTGCTCCCAGTCGGCGTAGCGCAGGCTCGCGTGGCGCGCCATGCTCACCGGCGTGACGATCACCTGGCGCGGCTTGGCGCCCGGCGTCTTCACCTGCAGCAGCACCTGCTTGTCGGCCTGGTCGAGCAGCAGGTCGGCGATGTCGCGGGTCTCGCGAAGCGACTTGCCGTTGACGGCCAGGATCACGTCGCCTTCCTTGACGCCCACGTCAGGCGGAGACAGCGGACCGGCTTCGGACGGCAATTCGGGCTCGCTGCGGTAGACACGGTCGACGCGGTAGCCCTCCGCCGTGCGGGCCAGGACCGCACCCAGGCTGGACGGCGTGCCCTCGCCCGTTGCGCGGCGCACGTCGCCAGGACGGATCTGCGAATGCAGCGCACCGACCTCGCCCACCATCATGCCCAGCACGTCGTCCAGTTCCGCGCGGTCGGTCACGCGCTCGACCAGCGGCGCGTAGCGCGCACGCGCGGCGTTCCAGTCGACCCCGCGCATCTTGGCGTCGTACAGGAAGTCGCGGTGCATGCGCCAGGCGTCGTTGAACATCTGTTTCCATTCCAGGCGCGGATTGGTGGTCACCGCCCAGTCGTCGATCTTGACCTTGGCCTTGGTCAGATCGGCCGGGGCCTTGGCGCCGGCGGCCACGATCAGCATGTCGCCCGGCGCGCCCTTGGCATAGGTGCGGTAGAAGACGTGCTTGCGGTCGGCGCTCAGGCCGAACTCGCGCACATTGGACACGAAGGTTTCCGGCTGCGGCGCGCTGCGCGAGATCTCCAGGGTCTTGAGCACGCCCTTCTGGCCGTCGTCGGAATCGAGCAGGTAGAGGCGCTTGTCGTCGACGGCCAGCGCACGGTAGTTGCCCGGCGCGACCGGCACTTCGTACAGGCGTTCGCGCAGCCCGGCGTAGACGATCGCCGGCGTCGGCTTCTTCGGCTTGTCGCTGTTGGCCGCATTCGCGGCGCTGGCGGTGGCGGCTGCAGCGGCGGCAACGGCGGCCTGCTTGTCGGCGGTCTGCTCGTCGGCGCCCGGCGTCTTCACCGCGGCCTTGGCGGCGGCTTCCGGGGATTTCTCTTCCGGCTTGGTCAGCTCGTCCTCGGGCTTGAACGGAAAGCGCGTGTCGGGCTGCAGCGCCAGCGCGTACACGCCGACGCGGTCGTCGAACACCGGCCCCATGTTGCGGTCGCCCCAGACCGAGGCGTTGCCGAGGTTGAAGTGGCGCGCCGAGAGGAAGTACAGCCACTTCCCGTCCGGCGAGAAGGCCGGCGAATTGGCTTCGTAGCGGTCGGTGGTCACAAAGCTCATCTGCTTCGTGGCCAGGTTGTACAGGCCGATCTGGTTGCGCTGCTCGCTGCTGCCGGTGCGGACCAGCGCCAGGTTGCGGCTGTCCGGCGACCACACGACCTGTTCCAGGCGGTCGACGCCGATCTGGCCGGCGTCATCGATCACCACATTGGCTTTGCCCGCCAGGTCGAGCAGCCAGGTGCGGCCCTTCTTGTCGGTATGGGCCAGCCACTTCCCGTCCGGCGACGGATACAGGTTCCAGCGGTGGGCGGCGCCATCCTTGGTCAGGCGCTCGCCGTGGCCGGAGCCGTCGGCCGCATAGCGCCAGATCTCGTTCTCGCCGCTGGCGTCGGTGATGGCATAGACCCATTTGTCATCGTGGCTGAACACGGCGCTGCGCGCACGCACGCCTTCCGGCACGGCGATCTCGACGCGGCGGTAAGTGCCGGTGCCGGCGATGGTCACGCGGCCGCGCGCGGTCAGCACGATGCGCTCGGCCTTGTTGGCGGGCTCGATGCTGGTCAGCGCATCGAGCGGCGACTTCACGCGGCGCATGCGCTGCTGGTCGAAGTCGGACACCAGGCTGGCCTTGAGCAGGCTGTCGGCGCCGCTCGCGATATCCAGCACGCGCAGGTCGGCGCCCAACTGGTAGACGATACGGCCGTCGCCGAGCGAAGCGGTACGCACGTCCCATTCCTTGTGGCTGGTGTGGGCGCGGCGGTCGCTGCCGTCCGGGAGCGAGGACCAGATGTTGTCGGCGCCGCCGGCATCGCTGATGAAGTACAGGCGACCCTGGTGCCACATCGCGCGGCGGTTGTTCGCCATGTCGCCCTTGAACAGTTGAGTGGCTTCGCCCTTGGCGTCCAGGTCGAAGCGCCACAGCTGGGCGTGGGCGCCGCCGCGGTAGGAGCGGACGTTATCGTTGGTCATGGACAGGCCCATGCGCGTGAAGTAGACGACCTTGCCGCCATCGTCCAGGGTGGCGTCGTTGGCGTCGGCCAGCGGCAGCACGCGGCGCTTCATGGTGCCCGGGTCCAGCGCGGCCACCACGCGGTGCTTGGCGGGGCCGCTTGAATTCTCGGTGCTGACCAGGACTTCGCCCTGTACCGTCCAGCCGAGCACCGTGACGCCGCCGTTCTCGAAGGTGATGCGCTTGGGCAGGCCGCCCTCGAGCGGCATCACGTAGGCTTCCTGCGCGCCTTCGTAGGAGGCGGCGAAGGCGAGCAGCTTGCCGTCGTGCGAGATCGCGGCGTGGGTCTCGGCCGATGGGTGCGTGGTCAGGCGGGTGGCCTTGCCGCCCGCGGTGGTCGTGCGCCACAGGTCGCCTTCCGCCGTGAAGACAATGGTGTCGCCGCGGACGGCCGGGAAACGGAAGTAAGGGTCGGCGGCGGCGGCCTGGCTGCCGATGAGGGCGAGCGACAGCGCAAGGATGGTGCGGGAGACGGTCATGGTCACTGTGGCGGAGGTTGCTAAAGAGCATGAGTTTGCCACAGGGGAAAGACGAGTTGGGGTGCATGCATGTAAAAAACAACTGGGTGCTCAGGTCAGGGGGCAAGCGTGCGTTGCAGTGCACCACCGTTCCACCTTGCACCACTACCCCGGAGACGAAAAAAAACCGCGCCGAAGCGCGGTTCTTTGCTGAGATCGACGATTACTCGATCTCGACCGTCTCCGCCGGAGCCGGTGGCGGCAGCACGTCCCCTTCCGGGAACTCGAGCATCACATCGTCCTTCTCGTTCAGGTCCACGGTCACGCGACCGCCGTTGACCAGGCGGCCGAACAGCAGCTCGTCGGCCAGGGCCTTGCGGATCATGTCCTGGATCAGGCGCGACATCGGACGGGCGCCCATCAGCGGGTCGAAGCCCTTCTTGCCGAGGAACTTGCGCAGCTTCTCGGTGAACACGGCTTCCACCTTCTTCTCGTGCAGCTGCTCTTCCAGCTGCATCAGGAACTTGTCCACGACGCGCAGGATGATGTCCTCGTCCAGCGCACGGAAGCTGATGATCGCGTCCAGGCGGTTGCGGAACTCCGGCGTGAACATGCGCTTGATGTCGGCCATCTCGTCGCCCGCCTCTTTCGAATCGACGAAGCCCACCGAGCGCTTGGTCAGGCTCTCGGCGCCCGCGTTGGTGGTCATGATGATGATCACATTGCGGAAGTCCGCCTTGCGGCCGTTGTTGTCGGTCAAGGTGCCGTGGTCCATCACCTGCAGCAGGATGTTGAAAATGTCCGGGTGGGCTTTTTCAATCTCGTCCAGCAGCAGCACCGCGTGCGGCTTCTTGGTGATGGCCTCGGTCAGCAGGCCGCCCTGGTCGAAGCCGACGTAGCCCGGCGGCGCACCGATCAGGCGCGACACGGCGTGGCGCTCCATGTATTCCGACATGTCGAAGCGCACCAGCTCGATGCCCAGGATGAAGGCCAGCTGCTTGGCGACTTCGGTCTTGCCGACGCCGGTCGGGCCCGAGAACAGGAAGGAGCCGATCGGCTTGTCCGTCTTGCCCAGGCCGGCGCGCGCCATCTTGATGGCGGAGGCCAGCGCTTCGATCGCCGGATCCTGGCCGAACACCACGTTGCGCAGGTCGCGGTCGATGGTCTGCAGCTTGCTGCGGTCGTCCTGGTTGACCGTCTGCGGGGGAATCCGCGCGATCTTGGCGATGATGTCCTCGATTTCGGTCTTGCCGATGGTCTTCTTCTGCTTCGACTTCGGCAGGATGCGCTGGGCCGCGCCCGCTTCGTCGATCACGTCGATCGCCTTGTCCGGCAGGTGGCGGTCGTTGATGAAGCGCGCCGCCAGCTCGGCCGCGGTCGACAGCGCCGAGGCGGAATACTTGACGCCATGGTGCTCTTCGAAACGCGACTTCAGGCCGCGCAGGATCGCCACGGTCTGCTCGACCGACGGTTCGTTGACGTCGACCTTCTGGAAGCGGCGGCTCAGGGCATGGTCCTTCTCGAACACGCCGCGGAATTCCGTGAATGTGGTCGCGCCGATGCACTTGAGCTGGCCGTTCGCCAGGGCCGGCTTGAGCAGGTTCGAGGCGTCCAGCGTGCCGCCCGATGCCGAACCGGCGCCGATGATCGTGTGGATCTCGTCGATGAACAGGATGCCGTTCGGGGTGTCCTTGATCTGCTTGAGCACGGCCTTCAGGCGCTGCTCGAAATCGCCGCGGTACTTGGTGCCGGCCAGCAGCGCGCCCATGTCGAGCGAGTAGACGACGGCGTTTTGCAGGATCTCGGGCACGTCCTCCTGGACGATGCGCCATGCCAGGCCCTCGGCGATGGCGGTCTTGCCGACACCGGCCTCGCCCACCAGCAGCGGATTGTTCTTGCGGCGGCGGCACAGGATCTGGATCACGCGGTCCACTTCTTCCTCGCGGCCGATCAGCGGATCGATCTTGCCGTCCGCAGCCGACTTGTTGAGGTTCTGGGTGAACTGGTCGAGCGGGCTTTCCTTGGTCTGGCCCTCGACCTGCGCTTCTTCCACGCCTTCGGACGCCTTCTGGGTGTCCATCTGCTGGTCCTTGCGGACGCCGTGCGAGATGAAGTTGACCACGTCCAGGCGGGTCACGCCCTGTTGGTGCAGGTAGTAAACAGCGTGCGAGTCCTTCTCGCCGAAGATCGCCACCAACACATTGGCGCCGGTCACTTCCTTCTTGCCGTTGGAAGCCGACTGCACGTGCATGATCGCGCGCTGGATCACGCGCTGGAAGCCGAGCGTCGGCTGGGTGTCGACTTCGCCCGTGCCCGGTACGGTCGGGGTGTTGTCACCGATAAAGTTAGTCAGGGTCTTGCGCAAGTCTTCGATATTGACAGCGCACGCACGCAGGACTTCGGCGGCCGATGGATTGTCGAGGAGCGCCAGCAGCAGATGCTCCACGGTAATAAACTCGTGCCGTGCCTGCCGTGCTTCGACAAAGGCCATGTGTAGAGATACTTCAAGTTCCTGCGCAATCATACTTCCTCCATCACGCATTGCAGGGGATGCCCTGCCTTACGCGCATGCGTTAAGACAAACTCCACTTTGGTACACGCTATATCTTTGGAAAACACACCGCATACCCCTTTACCATGCCTGTGCACGGAAAGCATGATCTGCGTCGCCGTCTCGCGATCCTTGTTGAAGTACTCCTGGATGATCGCGACCACGAATTCCATCGGCGTGTAGTCGTCGTTCAGCAGTGCCACCTGATACAAAGGGGGTGGTTTGACGGTCTGCCGCTCCAGTAGTTGTTCAGTGTCGTGCTTCGTTGCCATGGGGGTATTCTAATGCTTTCGGGAATAGTGCCAAGCATAAACATCAGCTCGTTTTCATGTGCTTCCATGTTACGTGTTTTTCGTTCTTTGCGCAGATGGCGATCCAATTGAGGAAATCAAGTGCCCTGTCGAGGTCGGTGTGGCAAATTTGACAAGCCGAGCGCAAAACCGCTTGACTTCAGTGATTATTCCACCAACAATGCAGTTATTGACATTGTACTTATGTACTTGTTGATAAGAAGTGAGCAGGCTGAGGAGGGGGCAAGAAGCTTCTTGCTTTTATGGCTCGTGTGATTTGTTTTTAATTGAAAGTTTCTTTTATGGCAACTGGTACTGTTAAGTGGTTCAATGATTCCAAAGGTTTTGGCTTCATCACTCCTGATGACGGCGGCGAGGATCTGTTCGCGCACTTCTCCGCAATCAATATGACCGGTTTTAAGACCCTCAAAGAAGGTCAGAAAGTCCAATTCGAAGTCACGCAAGGCCCGAAAGGCAAGCAAGCTTCCAACATCCAGGGCGTGTAATACCTCTCCCCCGGAAGCAAAAGACCCCGCGCAAGCGGGGTTTTTTTTCGCCCTCCGCAGGCGGTGCACTGCGCCCATGCGCGCCCTCACAGCCAGCCCACCCTATTTAAATAGCGGTGGATCTCCTCGTTCAGCGCGATCAGCCCGGCCGTGGCCGCCTCGGTATCGTCGGGCGGCGGATCGGGAAACAGCCCGGACAGCAGCTCGCAGTGCGCGCCGAGCGCCCTGCCCCGCGCCACCAGCAAGCTGAGTTCCACTCCCGGCGCCTTCGCCGCCAGCCGCGCCGCTTCCCCGACCAGCCAGTCTCCGCGTACCTGGGCATAGACCAGCCTGCCGATCCGCTCGGCCTGCGCCCTCCCCGCTGCCTGCATCGCGGCCTCCGCGTCATGAAAAAAGCCCCGCCTCCCACGAGGCCGGGGCTTTCATCCTATCCGAAGCGGCGGACCGCCGACGCGTGCTTAGCTTACATATGCTCGATCATCACTTCGCCGAAGCCCGAGCAGGACACCTGGGTCGCGCCTTCCATCAGGCGCGCGAAGTCGTAGGTGACCTTCTTGGAGGTGATCGCCTTTTCCATGGAGCTGATGATCAGGTCGGCAGCCTCGGTCCAGCCCATGTGGCGCAGCATCATCTCGGCCGACAGGATCAGCGAACCCGGGTTCACGTAGTCCTTGCCCGCGTACTTCGGCGCGGTGCCGTGGGTGGCCTCGAACATCGCCACCGAATCCGACATGTTGGCGCCCGGCGCGATGCCGATGCCGCCGACCTGGGCCGCCAGCGCGTCCGAGATGTAGTCGCCGTTCAGGTTCAGGGTGGCGATTACGCTGTACTCCGCCGGGCGCAGCAGGATCTGCTGCAGGAAGGCGTCGGCGATCGAATCCTTGACCGTGATGTCGCGGCCGGTCCTGGGATTCTTGAACCTGGACCACGGGCCGCCGTCGATCAGCTCGGCGCCGAACTCCTTCTGCGCCAGCGCGTAGCCCCAGTCGCGGAAGCCGCCTTCGGTGTACTTCATGATGTTGCCCTTGTGGACCAGGGTCACGGAAGGCTTGTCGTTGTCGATCGCGTACTGGATCGCCTTGCGCACCAGGCGCTCGGTGCCTTCGCGCGATACCGGCTTGACGCCGATGCCCGAGGTCTCCGGGAAGCGGATCTTCTTGACGCCCATCTCCCTGGTCAGGAATTCGATGACCTTCTTCGCGCCGTCCGAGCCTTCGGCCCATTCGATGCCGGCGTAGATGTCTTCGGAGTTTTCGCGGAAGATCACCATGTCGGTCTTTTCCGGTTCCTTCAGCGGCGAGGGCACGCCCTTGAAGTAGCGCACCGGGCGCAGGCAGACATACAGGTCGAGCTCCTGGCGCAGCGCCACGTTGAGCGAGCGGATGCCGCCGCCTACCGGGGTGGTCAGCGGGCCCTTGATCGAGACCACGTAATCCTTCAGCACGTCCAGGGTTTCGGATGGGAGCCAGACGTCGGGCCCGTAGACCTGGGTCGACTTCTCGCCGGCGAAGATCTCCATCCAGCTGATCTTGCGCTGGCCGCCGTAGGCCTTGGCGACGGCGGCATCGACCACCTTGATCATCACCGGGGTGATGTCGACGCCGGTGCCGTCGCCTTCGATATAGGGGATGACCGGTGTGTTCGGAACGGTGAGCGAGAAATCGGCGTTGACGGTGATTTTCTGGCCGGCGGCCGGGACCTTGATATGTTGGTACATCGTGTTCTCCCAAGTAGCCACATGCGGGCGTGGCATGCGATCTGAATTACAATGGTGAAGCTGCTAGTCTTGTATAAGACATGGATGTGGCGTCTTGCATTATGCACCAGTATTTTGCCGGATGCCACGCCGGCACCCAAGCGATTTCCGCCCCGGCGGCCCCTGATTCCAGTTTCACCCGTTCGACATGGCCCTGATCCTTTTTAATAAACCTTTCCAAGTGCTTTGCCAGTTCAGTCCGCAGGAAGGCCGCGAGTCGCTGGCCGATTACCTGAAGATCCCCGGCATCTACCCTGCCGGGCGGCTGGACGCCGACAGCGAAGGCCTGATGCTGCTGACCGACGACGGCAAGCTGCAGCACAAGATCGCGCATCCGGACCACAAGGAAGCCAAGACCTATCTGGTGCAGGTGGACGGCGTGGTGGAGGCGGCCGCGCTGGCGCGCCTGCAGGCGCCGCTCGACCTGGGCGATTTCATTACCAAGCCCTGCCGCGCGGTGCGCATCGAGGAGCCGGGGTGGCTGTGGCCGCGCAATCCGCCGATCCGGGCGCGGGCGGACAAACCGACCAGCTGGATCGCGATCACGCTCGAGGAGGGGAAGAACCGGCAGGTGCGCCGCATGACGGCGGCGGTGGGCTTGCCGACCTTGCGGCTGGTGCGCAGCAGTATCGGGCCGTTTTCGCTGGCGACGCATCCGTTGATGCCGGGGGAGTATGTTGAGGTGCAGGCGTCGGCGTTGCGATAGGCGCTAACGGTCTGCACGCAAACTTGGGTTCCCGCCTTCGCGGGAATGACGGGCTAATGCAGCCTGCGAGATCAAGCGTAGTAGTCTGCCTATAAACCGTCATTCCCGCGAAGGCGGGAACCCAAGTTTCGATGATCAGCCAATACAAATAAAAACCGCCGGCCCAAGAGCCGGCGGTTTTCATTGGCAGGACTTGATGGCGATTACGCCAGCGCAGCCAGCGCCGCGTTGAAGGTCGCGCTCGGACGCATCACCGCCTTGACCTTGGCGTCGTCGGCCTTGTAGTAGCCGCCGATATCGACCGGCTTGCCCTGCACTTCCAGCAGCTCGGCGACGATCTTGGCTTCGTTCTCGGCCA
This sequence comes from uncultured Massilia sp., assembly GCA_966210615.1. Taxonomy (GTDB): domain Bacteria; phylum Pseudomonadota; class Gammaproteobacteria; order Burkholderiales; family Burkholderiaceae_D; genus Telluria. The sequence continues at coordinate 16,561 of CBIHLT010000028.1, read as the reverse complement.
GGGTCCTGGCCAGCGGAGCGAAGGTGGCTGCCAGCTCGGCATCCTCGGTCTGCGCCGCCAGTTCCTGAGCCCAGTACATCGACAGGTAGAACTGGCTGCCGCGGTTGTCGAGTTCACCGGTCTTCGGCGACGGCGACTTGCGGTTGTCCAGCAGCTTGCCGGTGGCCGCGTCCAGGGTCTGGGCCAGCACCTTGGCCTTGTTGTTGCCGGTCTTCAGGCCCAGGTCTTCCAGCGACACCGCCAGCGCCAGGAATTCGCCCAGCGAATCCCAGCGCAGGTGGTTCTCCTCGACCAGCTGCTGCACGTGCTTCGGAGCCGAACCGCCGGCGCCGGTTTCGTACATGCCGCCGCCCGCCATCAGCGGAACGATCGACAGCATCTTGGCGCTGGTGCCCAGTTCCATGATCGGGAACAGGTCGGTCAGGTAGTCGCGCAGGATGTTGCCGGTCACCGAGATGGTGTCCAGGCCGCGCTTGACGCGCTCCAGGGTGTAGCGCATCGCGCGCACCTGCGACATGATCTGGATGTCCAGGCCGGTGGTGTCGTGATCCTTCAGGTAGGTCTTGACCTTCTTGATCAGTTCATTCTCGTGCGGACGGTACGGGTCGAGCCAGAACACGGCCGGCATGCCCGAGTTGCGCGCGCGGGTGACCGCCAGCTTGACCCAGTCGCGGATCGGCGCGTCCTTCACCTGGCACATGCGCCAGATGTCGCCCTTCTCCACGTTCTGGCTCATCAGGACTTCGCCGGTGGCGAGGTCGGTGATGTTGGCCACGCCGTCTTCCGGGATCTCGAAGGTCTTGTCGTGCGAGCCGTATTCCTCGGCCTGCTGCGCCATCAGGCCCACGTTCGGAACGGTGCCCATGGTCTTCGGATCGAATGCGCCGTGCCATTTGCAGAAGTTGATGATCTCCTGGTAGATACGGGCGAAGGTCGATTCCGGAATGACCGCCTTGACTTCCTTCAGGCGGCCGTCGGCGCCGTACATCTTGCCGCCGGCGCGGATCATGGCCGGCATCGACGCGTCGACGATCACGTCGTTCGGCGAGTGGAAGTTGGTGATGCCCTTGGCCGAGTCGACCATGGCCAGCGCCGGACGGTGTTCCTGGCAGGCGTGCAGGTCGCGTTCGATCTCTTCGCGCTGCGAGGCCGGCAGGCCGGCGATCTTGTTGTACAGGTCGGCCATGCCGTTGTTGACGTTGATGCCCAGGCTGTCGAACAGGGCGCCGTGCTTCTCGAAGGCTTCCTTGTAGAACATGCGCACGCAGTGGCCGAACACGATCGGGTGCGAGACCTTCATCATGGTCGCCTTGACGTGCAGCGAGAACATCACGCCGGTTTCCTTGGCGTCTTCGATCTGCTGCTCGTAGAACTCCAGCAGGGCCTTGCGGCTCATGAACATCGAATCGATGATCTCGCCGTCCTGCAGCGCGACCTTCGGCTTCAGCACGATGGCCTGGCCGCTCTTGGTGATCAGTTCCATCTTGACTTCACGGGCGCCGTTCACGGTCATCGACTTTTCGCCGTGGTAGAAGTCGCCGTGGGTCATGTGCGACACGTGGGTGCGCGATGCCTGCGACCACGGGGCCATCGAGTGCGGGTTCTTGCGTGCGTATTCCTTGACGGCCTTCGGTGCGCGGCGGTCCGAGTTACCTTCGCGCAGGACCGGGTTCACGGCGGAACCGATGCACTTGCCGTACCTGGCCTTGATGGCCTTCTCTTCGTCGGTTTTCGGATCGGCCGGGTAGTCGGGCAGGTTGTAGCCCTTGCCTTGCAGTTCCTTGATGGCGGCGGTCAGCTGGCCGACCGAGGCGCTGATGTTCGGCAGCTTGATGATGTTCGCGTCCGGCTCAAGGGTCTTCTTGCCCAGCTCGGCCAGCGCGTCCGGAACGCGCTGTTCTTCGGTCAGGTATTCCGGGAAGGCAGCCAGGATACGGGCGGCGACCGAGATGTCGCTCTGCTCGACCTTGATGCCGGCCGGTTTGGTGAAGGTGCTGACGACTGGCAGGAAGGCGTGGGTCGCCAGCAGGGGCGCCTCGTCGGTCAGGGTGTAGATGATGGTCGGATCGCTCATACGCTTTTTCCTCGATGCTCGCGTGGATGACACGCTATGTAAAATGCGCGCTTCTTGATTCGCGCTGGTATTCGTTGCAATGCTCAAGTCTTCTATAAGACATAAGACGGGCGTTTCACATTATGCACCAGTATTTTACTGTGCGCCATGGTTTTAGACGATATGCCTTCCGCCGGGGCGCACCGGCAACGCGGGCCCGGCAACGAGACAACCGTGGCCGCGCCAAGCAAAAAAACCCGCCGGGACCAATGGTCGGGCGGGTCTTTCTACTGCACAGAACTTGCCAGCGCGGCTAGATGCCGCGCGCACGCGGTTGTTTAGGCCGACAGTGCCTTGATGGCGGCAGCCAGGCGGCTCTTGTGGCGCGCTGCCTTGTTCTTGTGGATGATCTTCTTGTCAGCGATGCTGTCGATGGTCGACACGGACTGCTGGAAGATGGTGGTTGCAGCGGCCTTGTCGCCAGCCTGGATGGCCTTGCGAACTGCCTTGATTGCGGTGCGCAGGGTCGAACGCTGAGCCGAGTTGTGCGCGTTTTGCTTAACTGCTTGACGAGCGCGTTTGCGCGCTTGTGCGGTATTTGCCATGGAATTTCCTAAATCGGGGTCAAGTTGCGTTTGCAAACATTAGCGAGTGAAACCGGCGCTCTTCCGTGCCTGCCCAACGATTAGTGTCTGCCAACAGAATTCAGTACAGCCCACGATTATAGCGAAAGATTCATGTCAGGGCAATTCATAATTCACTTTCGAGCGATTTCTGCCCGTGCGCATGTTGTTGCCCACGTATAATCTCGGCCCATGAACTTGCTCAGAACCCTCGCCGCTATTTCCAGCATGACCATGGTGTCCCGCATCACCGGCCTGCTGCGCGAAAGCCTGTTCGCGGCCGCCTTTGGGGCCTCGAACTACACCGACGCCTTCAACATCGCCTTCCGCCTGCCCAACCTGCTGCGGCGCCTGTTCGCCGAGGGCGCGTTCTCGCAGGCCTTTGTCCCGATCCTCACCGAATACAAGACCAAGCACGGCCAGGAGGCGACCAGGACCCTGGTGGACCACGTGGCGACCGTACTGATCTGGGCGACCATGCTGACCAGCATTATCGGCATCATCGCCGCGCCGGTGCTGATCCTCCTGATCGGCGGCGGCCTGCAGCGCGAGCCCGAGGCCTTCGAAGCCTCGGTGTTCATGACGCAATTAATGTTCCCCTACATCGTCTGCATGTCCTTCGTCGCGCTGTCCAGCGGCGTGCTGAATACCTGGCGCCAGTTCAAGATTCCGGCCTTTACCCCGGTGCTGCTGAACCTGTCGTTCATCTTCGCCGCCGTGGTGATGGCCGACTGGTTTGCGCAGCCGATCTACGCCATGGCCACGGGGGTCTGCATCGGTGGCCTGGCCCAGGTCGCACTCCAGGTTCCGTCCTTGAAGAAGCTCGGCATGCTGCCGCGCCTGTCGCTCAACCCGCTGACCGGCCTGCGCGATGCCGGCGTACGCCGCATGCTCAGCAAGATGGGGCCGGCCGTGTTCTCCGTCGCGGCTGCGCAAATCAGCCTCCTGATCAACACCACCATCGCCGCCGGACTGGCCGCGGGCGCCGTGACCGCGCTGCAGTATGCCGACCGCCTGATGGAGCTGCCGACCGCCCTGCTGGGCGTGGCGCTGGGCACCATCCTGCTGCCGGGCCTGGCGAAGGCGAATACCGAAGGCAACACCCAGGAATACTCGTCCCTGCTCGACTGGGGCCTGCGTCTGACTTTCCTGCTGGCCATTCCCGCCGCGGTCGGCATGGCCACGCTGGCGACGCCGATGATCGCCACCCTCTTCCATTATGGGAAATTCGACAGCGCCGACGTTGCCGCTTCGTCCATGCCGCTGATGGCCTACAGCGCGGGCCTGCTGGGCTTCATCCTGGTCAAGACGCTTGCCCCGGCCTTCTTCGCGCGCCAGGATGTGCGCACGCCTGTGCGGATCGCGGTGGGGGTGCTGGTGGCGACCCAACTGATGAACCTGGTGTTCGTGCCGCTGTTCGGCGTGGCCGGCCTGGCGCTGTCGATCGGCGCGGGCGCCTGCCTCAACGCGGCCTTCCTGTACAACGGCCTGCGCACGCGCGAGATCTACGTGCCGCATCCGGGCTGGGGGAAGTTCTTCTTCAAGCTGGTGGTGGCGGTGACGGTGATGGGCGCGGTGTCGTGGTTCGGCCAGGCGCAGTTCGACTGGGTCGGGATGCGGGCCACGCCGCTGCTGCGCGCAGGCGCGCTGGTGGCGATTATCAGTGCCGCGGCGGCCGCCTACTTCGGCGTGCTGGTGGCGCTGGGCTTCCGTCCGCGCGACTTCAGGCGGCGCGCCGGTTGAGCACGTGCTGGGCGGATCGGCGTCCTGCTTCTGTTTCCAGGAAGGAGAGACTAGGTGGAGGCCGCCAGGGATGCACCTGGCAGCGCAACCCTGGCGGTCTTCATCACCAGGACACCTCTGAATTCCCCGGCCTCGAGCTTGGCGGCAAGCGCTGCGCTACAAAGGCAGCCGCGGCAATATGGAACGACCTGGTCCTGAAAAAACGCCAGGAGCCGTTCGTAATGCACGTGCTCTTCGGTATTGATCCTCCCGCCACGTTCGACGAGCTCGATCTCGTCCTCGAAAATCGCATCCACACGACCTGCAATATGACAGTGATGCTTCTTGGGGAAAACGGCCTCGCCCAGCGTCTTCAGCCAGATGCCGAAGTTGAAATAGTACTTGTCGTCGTAGTCGGATTTCTGCAGATTCAGCACGACAATCGCATCCCTGCCGTCCAGATACCAGGACTGCCCCTGGTTCCTGAACCCGGCTGCCGCCAGGATGCGTCCGAAATTCTTCTTGAAGCAGGCTTTATCGATCATCGTCCTTTCCGCTCCGGAATCGTGGAATTCGCCGCAAACGCCAATCGAACTAGCGCCGGGCCGGCTGGCCGTCTTGCGGGCTCTCCCGCGGTTCCTGCGGCGCTTCCCGTGGTGGCTCCTGAGGCGCATCCGGGGGCGCCTGCTGGGGCGGCTCTTGCGGCGTGTCCGGGGGCGGTTCCGGCGCCGGCGCCTCGGCAGGCGGAGGAGCGACGGGTTCGGCCGGCACAGGCACAGGCGCCGGCGGCGGAGCAGGCGGCGCCGGCGTTGCGGGCACATTCGGCGCACCCGGCGTCAGCAAGCCCTGTCCGGCGGCCATGAACTTCCAGTCCGAGATCTTTTCCTTGTTCTCGAAGTTCTGGAAACGGCTGTCGAAATTGGCGATCTTCAGTGGCTTAGCGGTCGACAGGCTATAGATGGCCACGACACCCTTCTGGTCTCCCAGGTAGACGATGCCCCACTCGGCCTTGCCGGTCATGGGGTCGACGAAGATCTTGCGCAGGTGCCGCCGCACGCCTGGAAAACGCGGGTCCTTGAGCAGTTCCTGCAGGGTCGGCGGCGGCTGGGGCGGCGTGCCGCGCGGGGTGGCCGCCGCATAGCTCTGCAGGGCCGCGCCAAAGGCGGCGCCGATCTCCAGCAATTCCTCTTCGGCCGCCGCGCGCTGCAGCAGCGAGCCGATCTTGAGCGTGGCGGCGCCGACCATGCCGATGATCGCGACGAAAATCACCAGCCCGAGGTAGGTGAAGCCGCCCTGCCGCGCGCGCATGCTTACCATTCGGCGTAGGGGCGCCCGTCGCGGCCGTTGCCGGGGGCGCCGCTGTGCAGGTTGTAGACCTCGCCCTGCTCCCCTTCCTCCGGTGGCTGGACCACCCAGCTCTCGCGGCTTTCCGTGAGCGGATCGTAGGGAATCTCGCGCAGGTATTTTTTCTCGACCAGCTGTTCCAGCGAGTCCGGGTAGCGCCCGGTGTCGGCGCGGTACTGGTCGATCACGATGCGCGTGTTGCGCAGGTTTTCAAGCAGGATGGTTTCCTTCGACTTGTCCACGCTGGGGAAGAAGCGCGGCACGGCCAGGGTCAGCAGGAGCGCCACGATGCCCAGCACGATCAGCAGTTCGATCAGGGTGAAGCCACGACGGTTGGGAAGAAAGCAGCGGACGCGATTCATCATGCTCACCATTTATTGTAAGGGACACCGTTCAGTCCCTCTTTCTGCGACAGCGAATACACATCGTAGACGTCGTCGCCTTCGCGCGGCTCGTTCGGCTCGCTGGCGTAGCTGCGCTTGCCCCAGGTGGCGGCGTCGCTCAGCTCCGGGTCCGGATTGAAGGGATCGCGCGGCAGGCGCCGCATGAAGTAGATCTTGGCCTGCTTGGGGCTGCGCAGGTCGCGCACGCCTTCCACCAGCAGTTCCAGGCGCACCGGATAACCGGTGGCGCCGGCGGTCTTGGCCACCCTGCCCTCGTCGCTGGCCTTCTTGTAGGCGTCGATACCGGTGCGGATCTCGCGCAGCGCGCGCCGCAGTTCCTGCTCGTCGCGGCGCTGGGCCGTCACCTGGGCCACCGGCACCACCAGGGTGCCCAGCAAGGCCAGGATCGCCAGGGTCACCAGCAGCTCGATCAGGGTGAAGCCGCGGCGCTGGGCCGGGCCGCAATACGCGTTCATGGCTGGGTGGGCGGGGTCGCTGGCTGGGTTGCCGGCGGCGGCGGCGCGATCGGCGTCACCTGGACATTGACCGGAGCAGGCGAAGGCGCAGGCGCAGCGCCCGGCGGGCTGGATGGCGGCGACCCGAGCTGCGGTGTCACCGGCAGCTGCGACGGCGGCACCGAAGCCGGCGCCGCGGGCGCGCCCGGCACGGAAGTGGCGCCCGGCTGGACCTGCTGGACCGGAGCCGGCGGCGGCAATGCGGGACGGTTCGGCGGCGCCAGCTGGACCGGCGCGCGCGCCACGTTCTCCGGGCGGCGGCGGAAGGTCGCCTCGGTGCCGGCGGCGAATTCGGAGGCGGCCGCCGGAGGGCGCTGGATGTTGCGCACCAGGCGCGGCGTGATCGACAGCACGATCTCGGTGCGGTCGTTGCTGTCGCGCTGGCTGCCGAACAGGCGGCCCACGATCGGCAGGTCGCCGATGCCCGGCAGCCGGTTGCCGCTGGAGCGGTCCTCGTTGCTGATCAAGCCGGCCAGCACCTGGTTCTCGCCGTCCTTCAGCTGCAGCAAGGTGGTCGCCGAGCGGGTGCCGATGCGGTAGGCCACCGAGCCCGAACGCGTGGTCACCGATTCGCCCAGCGAGCTGACCTCGAGCGAGATGCGGATCGCCACTTCGTTGTTCAGGTGGATGATGGGTTCGACGTTGAGCGTCAGGCCGACGTCGACGTAGTTCACGTTCTCGGAGGCGAAGCCTCCCACGCCGGTCGACACCGTGGCCGAGATGTTCGGGATCTTGTCGCCGATGACGATCTTGGCCTTTTCCTTGTTGCGCACGCGGATGCGCGGGTGGGCCAGCGTATTCGAATCGCCGTCGGTCTTGTTGGCGCGCACCGTCGCAGTAAGGCCTTCCACGCCCACGTTGTCGCGGTTCAGGTCGCGCAGCTCGTTGATCGTCAGCGGCACGCCGTCGAAGGTCTGCAGCGGCGCGAACTGCAGCGCCGCCGGCCATTGCACGCCCAGCTCCATGGCGCGGCTGCGCTTGATCTCCAGGACTTCGACGTCGAGCATGACTTCCGGCTCGGGCACGTCCTGCAGGGCCACCAGCTGGGTGGCGACGCGGATCGCTTCCGGGTTGTCGCGCAGGATCACGAGATTGAGCTTCTCGTCGATCACCACGTCGCGCGCCTTGAGGATGGTCTTGAAGGTGTTGGCGATGCTCTTGGCCTCGGCATTGGCCAGGAAGAAGGTCTTGACCGTCATCTCCTGGTATTCCCTGAGCTTGGCGGGCACGTTCGGATAGATCAGGATGGTGTTGCCGTCCATGACCTGGCGCTCGAGCTGGTTGGTCATCAGCAGGTAGTACACCGCCGACTCCACCGTGCTGTTCTTCAGGAAGATCGAGGTGCGCTGGTCGGCCTTGACGTCCTTGTCGAAGATGAAGTTCAGGCCCGAGTGGCGCGAGATGATCTCGAACACCTGCTTCAGCGGCGCGTCGCGGAATTCCAGGCTGATCGGCTTGCGGTAGGCCGCGGCCAGCGCCGCTTCGCCGGATGGCGCTTCCATCGCCTTCTCGTTCACCTGCACCAGCAACTGGCGCGCCGGCTCGTGGGCCGGGCGCTCGGTCAGCAAGGCGTTCAGCTTGAGCCGCGCGCCTTCCAGGTCGTTCTTCTCGACCGCTTCGCGCGCGCCCTCGAACATGGCGGCGTGGCGGCGGTCTGCCTCGACCAGGCGCAGGCCGGCGCGGGCGCGCTCGTTGGCCGGATCGACCGCCAGCACGCGGCGGTAATCCTGCGACGCCAGCTCGACCTGGCCGTCCTGCATCGCGCGGTCGGCCTGCCCCAGCAGGCGCGTGGCGGCGCCGTCGCGCGCATTCAGCCAGGCCGCCTTGTACAGCGGATTGTCGGGATCGGCCGCCAGCGCTTCCTGGTACTTGGCCAGGCCGGCCGCCACCTGGTCCTTGGCGAGCAGCGCATTGCCTTCCTGGTAGGCGCGCTGGGCCGCGCAGCCCGAGAGCAGCAAGGCCACCGCGAGGGCCAGCGGGCCGGCGCCGAAGGCATGAATCCGGGAACGAACCATCAGTCGAATACTCCAATATTGAGCTGCTGGACCTTGTCCAGCGGCAGATAGGTCAGGGTCAGCACCGGCGGCTTGATCGCGTCCACGCGGTAGGTGCCGTCGATGACTTCCTTGTCGCGCACCAGGTAGGTGCGGTCGCCCCTGGCCAGGTAGACCTGCCAGACGCCGTCCTGCAGCGATTTGCCGATGAAGGTGAAGGGCAGCGGCGGCGCGCTGGGCGGCGGAGGCGCCGGCGCAGGCGCAGGTGGAGGCGGCGGCGGGGTCCAGTCCTGGCGCCCGAACACGTCCTGCTCGCCGGCGTTGAAGCGGTCCTCGCCGCCGATCAGGGTCTCGCGCGGAATCAGGCGCTCGACGACCGGTCCGGACTCGTCTTTCTCTTCCCGCACGCGCGCGGCCGGCGAGGGCGAAGCCGCCACCGGTGCTGCGCGCTCGACCGGCTCGGCCAGTCCGGTGTCCGGCGCATTGTCGCCGAAGACCACCAGCCCGGCGGCGAGCAGCAGGGCCGCGCCCATGGCGATGTGGCGCGGCTTCATTGCGGCACTCCCGGCGCGGCGGCCAGGTAGAAGGTCAGGCGCAGGCGCGCTTCGACATTGGGGTCGCCGATGCTGTCGCGGCGGAAGCTGACGTCGTCCAGCGACACGTGCGGCAGCGCGCGCAGGGTGTCGAAGGCGAACTGCCAGATGGCGGTGTAATTGCCCTTGACCGGCAGGTTGACCTGGTAGGTGTACAGCCTGGCGCCGCGCTCATAGCTGCTGCGGTATTCGCCCTGCTGCAGGCTCAGGCCGCGCTTGGCGGCGAGCGCGAACACTTCCTTGAGCTGGCGCTCGACGCCGCGGCGCTCGCCGAGCGAAGCGTAGAAGGCCGACAGGTTCTGGTCGCTGCTGGGGGGCGGCGCAGGCGGCGCGGCAGGCGCCGGGGCCCTTGCCTGGACCCGCGCCGTCTCGTACTCGATGGCCACGCGGTCGAGCGCGCCGAGCAGCCAGCCGGCGAGCACCGAGCCGGCGAGCAGGCAGACCAGGATGGCGGCCAGTACCGGGTTCACCCGGCGCAGCGCCAGCCGCAGGCGCAGCCAGGCCGAAGCGAAAGTCGTCGCATTCAGGTTCATCGCTCACCCCACTGGGCGCTGATCTGGAAGCGCAGCGGCCGGTTCGGATCCTGCTCCGCCACCTCGTGGCGGGTCAGCACCACGCTGGTGAACCAGGCCTGCTCCTGCAGCTTGCCGACGTAGGCGAACATGTCGTCGCTGCTCCTGGCCTCGGCCGTCAGGCGCAGCGTGCGGCGCTTGGCGTCCGGTTCGAGCGCCAGCAGCGCCACCGAGGACGGGGTCGCGGCGCGCACCGCCTCGTACAGGTCGCGCCACGGCAGATTCAGCTGCAGGACGGCGTCGTTGACGGCGTTCGCCTGCTGCTCCGGCACCACGATCTTGCGCGCCGCCTGGACGGCGGGCGCCGCCGCGGCCGCGGAGGCAGCCGACCTTGCGGCGAGCGCGGCGCGCAGGGCGTCGAGCTCGCGCTGCTGCTCCAGGTAATTCCAGCCATAGATGCCCGCCAGCGTGCACATGGTCAGCATTGGCACCAGCAGGGCAAAAAAGCGCGGCGGCGTCTGGAACAGCACGCGGCGCAGGCTGCGCGGGGCGAAGTCGATGCGGGTGCGCCTCATGCCGCGCTCCCCGTGCGCGCCAGGCGCGCGAGTTCGGACCAGCCCTGCTCTTCATCGCTTTCGAACAGGGTGCAGGCGAATTTCAGGCGCCCCGCGCTGCTGGCCCAGCCGCTTGGGGCGGAGCCGCACAGCTGCAGCCGTTCCGGGCGACCCACGCCGACGCGCAGCGCTTCGCGCGCCACGTGGGCTTCCAGCCAGTCGCGGTCGGCGCCTTCGGGAATCACGGCGGTGCGCACGGCCGCCAGGTTGCGGCCTTCGTAGGCGGCCAGCGACAGCACCCCGCCCTGCACCAGGCCGAACCAGGCGCCGGGACGGCGCTCGCGCCGCCATGCGTTCATCGCCGCCACGAACTGCGGCACCGCCTCCACCAGGTGGAAGCGGTGGCTGCGGGCCGCCGTCTCGAGCTGGGCCAGCAGGCTGGCCGGCGCGGCCGCGGCCAGGAAAGGACGCGCCGCATCCCAGTCGGCGCTCAGGCGCCAGTCGGCCAGCCCGCCGCCGAACAGGTGCTGGAAGCGCAGCGCGGCCGCGGCCTCCAGGTCGCCCGGGCGGCTGGCGCCGGGCGGCGGCGGCACCTGCCACAGGCGCACCAGGTCGTCGGCCAGCACCACCGTCACGGGCCAGCCCGCCGGCGCGAGGTCGTCCGCGAACACGGCGCGCAGGGCGTTGACGATGCCGTCGGGCGCACTGAGTTCGCCGTGGCGCTCGGCCAGGGCCAGCGGCTCGCTGCCGAACATGCGGCCGGTGCGCACCAATGCCACGCCGTGCGCGGCCAGGCCGATGCGCAGGGATTGTCCAAAACGCCTACGCATGCAGGGTCACTCTCTTGATTTCGTCGATGGTGGTGGCGCCGCGCCTGACCAGGTCGAGCGCCGCCAGGCGCAGGCTGCGGGTGCCGTTGGCGTGGGCGGCAGCCTTGATGCGGCGGATCGGCTGCTTGTCGACGATCAGCTCGCGGATCTCGTCGTTGAGCGTGAGGATCTCGGCGATCGAGCGCCGGCCGCGGTAGCCGGTGCCGCGGCAGTCGCCGCAGCCCTTGCCGCGCATGAAGACGTAATCCGCCACTTCGTGCCGCTCCAGGTGCACCGAGGCCAGTTCGGCATCAAGTGGGTCGTAGCGTTCGCCGCAGTGCGGGCAGTTCATGCGGATCAGGCGCTGGGCCCAGATTCCGTTCAGCGCCGACACGAAGGCGTAGGGGTCGATGCCCATGTGGGTGAAGCGGCCGAACACGTCGAACACGTTATTGGCGTGGACCGTGGTCAGCACCAGGTGGCCCGTCAGTGCGGACTGCACCGCGATCTCGGCGGTTTCGCGGTCGCGGATCTCGCCGACCATGATCTTGTCGGGGTCGTGGCGCAGGATCGAACGCAGGCCCTTGGCAAAGGTCAGGCCCTTCTTTTCGTTCACCGGGATCTGCAGGATGCCGGGCAGCTGGTACTCGACCGGGTCCTCGATGGTGATGATCTTCTCGCGCCCGTTGTGGATCTCGGTCAGCGCCGCATACAGGGTGGTGGTCTTGCCCGAGCCGGTCGGACCGGTCACCAGCAGCATGCCGTAGGCCTCCTGGGCCAGGCTGCGCAGGGTCGCCAGCGAAGGCGCGTCGAAGCCCAGGGCCTCCAGGGTGAGCGAGCCGTAGGATTCGATCATGGCGCGCTTGTCCAGGATACGGATCACCGCATCCTCGCCGTGGATGCTGGGCATGATCGAGACCCGCAGGTCGATGTCGCGCCCGCCGGATTCGACGCGGAAGCTGCCGTCCTGCGGAATGCGGCGCTCGGCGATGTCGAGTTCCGCCAGCACCTTCAGGCGCGAGATGATGTGCTCGGCCAGCTCGATGCCGCCGACCGTGGCCGCGTGGTCCAGCACGCCGTCCACGCGGTACTTGACCGCCAGGCCGCCGGCCGTGCTCTCCAGGTGGATATCGGAGGCGCCGGCCTTGAGCGCATCGTATAAGGTCGAGTTGACCAGCTTGACCGCCGGGCTGCCGGCTTCCGAGACCGAGGCGAAGGACAGCACGGCGGCGGTCTTGGCGTCGCGCCGCCCCTCCCCTGCGCCGCCCACCAGGCTGTCGACGGCGCGCGCCGATTCCTCCTGCTTGGACAGGTAGGCCTGGATATCGGCCTGCAGCGCCAGGCACAGGTCCAGCGGCTGCTTGAGCGTGGCGCGCGCCTGCGCGCCCAGCCAGGTCTGCAGGTCGAGGTCGAAGGGATCCGCCAGCACGCCGGTCAGGCGCCCGTTCGGGGCGCGCAGCAGCACGCAGTGGCGCGACAGGGCCTGGGCCAGCGGCAGCAGGTCGAAGGCCGGCGCCAGCGCCAGCATGTCGGCGGTTTCCATGACCGGCATGGCGAAAGGCGCGGCCAGGGCGCGCACCAGCCGGCGCGGGTCCTCGTCGGTGAGCGCCTGCAGTTCGGCCACCAGGCCGCGCTGCGACACGCGCGCCTGGGCGCGGGCGCGCGCCAGGACGGCGGCGTCGAGCGATGCAGGGAGGTGCGCGGGAGTTCCTGGGGCATTCACGACATGTCTCCGGCAAGGTCGAAAATCGGCATATACAGCAGCACCACGATGGCGCCCACCACCAGGCCGATGGCGGCCATCAGGAGCGGTTCGAAGGTGCGGGTGAAGCGGTCGATCCAGCGGCCGATCTCGCCGTCGTAGAAGGCGGCGGACTGGGTCAGCATCGGCCCCATCTCGCCGGTGCGCTCGCCCACGCGCAGCATGCGCAGCGAAATCGGGGTCGTCAGGCCGTTGGCCTCGAAGGCGCTCGACAGCGGCTGGCCGGACTCGACGGCTGCGCGCGCGGCCACCAGGCCCTTGCGCACCGTGCCGGAGACCATCGGCTGCACTGTCTCGATGGCGTTGACGATGGTGATGCCGCCTTCGGTCAGCATGCCGAGCGTGAGGTAGAGGCGCGACAGTTCATAGATGCGGGCGCGCTCACCGATGCCCGGCAGGCGCGCCAGCAAGCGGGCCATGCCGCCGGTCTGCAGCAGGCGCCGCACGCCGAACAGGGCGCCGGACACCAGCAGCAGCGCCGCCAGGCCGATCGCGCCGCCGTGGGCGGCCGCGAACTGGCCCCAGTCGAGCAGCAGCTGCGACATCCACGGCAGGTTGCGCCCGGCGCCGTGGTAGACCTGGGCGAACTTGGGCACCACATAGCCGATCAGGAAGGCGCTCACGCCGCCGCCCACCATCAGCAGGATCACGGGATAGATGGAGGCGCTGACGATCTTGGCGCGCACCGTGTCGATGCGCTGCTGGTAGTCGATGTAGCGCGCCAGCGCGCGCGGCAGGTCGCTGGTGCCTTCGGCGGCGCGCACGATGCCCACGTACAGCGGCGGAAAGAGTTCGGGCTGGCTCGCCAGCACGGCGGAAAAACGCTTGCCTTCGCGCAGGCCGGCCAGCAGGCGTTCGAGCACGCTGCGCGCGGCGGGAGTGGCTTCCTTTTCGAGCAGGGCTTCCAGGCCCTCGACGATGCCCAGGCCCGCCTTGAGCAGGGCCAGCAATTCCTGGCTGACCAGCACCAGCGACAGCTTGCCGCCGCGCTGGCGCGCACGCGCGCCGCCGGCCGGCTCGATGCTGCTGACAAACAGGCCGCGCGCCTCGACCTGGCGGCGTGCATCGAGCGCGTCGGCGGCGTCGACCACGATATTCGCGATCGACATGTCGGGCGCAAGGGTGCGTACGGCGAACTGCATGGGTGGCCCGGCTGCTGCGGTTACGTAATGAAAGTGTGTCGCTTATTGCGAGGAGATGTCGGCGTTGTCGCCGGTGCCGCCCGGCTGGCCATCCTTGCCCAGGGACAGGATCTCGTACTCGGACTTGCTGCCCGGCGAGCGGTACTGGTAGGCGCGACCCCAGGGATCCTGGGGCACGCCCTTCTTCAGGTAGGGACCGTTCCACTTGGCGCCGGCGCTGGGCGGCGCCGTCATCAGGGCGCCCAGGCCTTCTTCGGCGCTCGGATAGCGGCCGACGTCCAGGCGGTAGGTGTCGAGCGACTTGTCGAAGGCTTCGATCTGGGCCTTGGCCACGGTTACCTCGGACTTGCCCAACTGGGAAAAATACTTGGGGCCGACATAGGCTGCAAGCAGACCGATGATCACGATGACCACCAGCAGTTCCAGCAGCGTGAATCCCGCCTGGCGTTGCACGGTGCTTCCTTGTTTCATTCCACACACCATCGACCTGCTCCTAAATTGCTCTTATGAAAACCTCGGCGATGAAGGCTACCACGCCCTTCCCCGTGCCGACAACTGTTGTTTGTGTGGGCTTCCGGGACGCCTCCACGGAGCCCGAAGGCCAGTATCTCCATGCTTTTCGGATAGATGCTTGAGCCGTGCCAATATGACAACACTACGCTGCGCCAGCGCAACGAGGCATTTTGACTGCATACGTACATTTTCATAGGGGAAACCGAATTTTGTAACGAAAACATTGCAAAATCAAAATTTTCTCTGTTGAAATTTTTTCCACTTCTGTTGTTTCCATTGATATATTTATTGTCATCCTGAGACCGTTCAGGTGCATGAGCACAGCTCGCCCCGCTTTACCCAGGCGTGACAAGACCCAACCATAAAGGCAGAAATCATGATTCGGAAATCGCACATCGCAGCAGCTTCCCCCAGCGGAACATTCAAAACACTTGCGGCCGCAGCGCTCGGCGCGGCAGCGCTCGCCTGCGCACCGGCCCAGGCCGGCGTGATCGGCTTCGAGGGCTATTACGGCCCGGTCGAAGGCACGCAGGTGTACACGGAAAGCGATTTCAATCTCGGTTTCTACGCCAATGTGGCGGGCGGCGGCGCCGGCAGCTTCGTCGGCGAATTCATCGACGGCACCGACCCGACCTATTGCGTGAACATGGCCTGCCCGGTGAACAATCCCGGCATGTACTACGGCGCCCTGAACGACAGCTACATCGACATCACCTCGACCACCAACCGCCAGCGCTTCAAGGTCAAGTCGCTGGACGCCAGCTTCATCGGCGCCTCGCCGGCGCTGAACAGCTACCCGGCCGTCACCGGCCTGCTGCGCCTGCAAGGCATCCGCGTCGACGGCAGCTCCGCCCTGCAGGACTTCGTGTTCGGCCGCCCGGGCGCATCCGGCTTCCAGTTCGGTCACTACGACACCACCTCCTCCTTCGCCGCCAACGAGTTCGTCGAACTGCTGATGTTCGGCTTCGCCTGCGACAGCGCCGGCAGCTGCAAGGCCTTCCAGACCAACCAGGCCCAGTTCGGCCTGGACAACCTGGAACTGACCGCCGTGCCGGAACCGGCCAGCGCCCTGATCCTCGGCCTGGGCCTGGCCGGCCTGGTCGCCGCCCGCCGCCGCAAAGCCGCCTGAACGCACACGACAGAACGAGGAAAAACAATGAACATGAAACTCCGTCCGATGACCGCAGCGGTCCTGCTGTCGCTGTCCTGCCTGGCCCTGAACGCCGGCGCCGACGACCTGCGCCGCCCCTACATCGTGCAACTGGCCGACAAGCCGATCGCTTCCTACAGCGGCGGCATCGAAGGCATGCCCGCCACCCAGCCGGCCGACGGCGAGCGCCTGGACCTGGCGTCGAGCGACGTCCAGCTCTATAACGGCTACCTGGAAAACAAGCAGCAGGTGGTGCGCGAAGCCGTGTCCAGCGCCCCGGTGCTGCATCAATACAGCGTGGTGCTGAACGGCTTCGCCGCGATGCTGACCGACGCCGAAGTGCGCACCCTGATGGCGCGCACCGACGTGGCCGCGGTCACGCCGGACACCCCGCGCCAGATGACCACCACCTCGACCCACAGCTTCCTCGGCCTGGACAAGCCGGGCGGCCTGTGGAGCAAGCTGGGCGGCAAGGCCGGCGCCGGCGAAGGCGTCATCATCGGTATCGTCGACGGCGGCGTGTGGCCGGAAAGCCCATCCTTCGCCGACCGCGTGGACAGCAACGGCAAGCCGACCTTCGACAACAGCGGCTCGGTGGCCTATGCCGCCGCTCCGGCCGGCTGGAAAGGCGCCTGCGACACCGGCGAAGGCTGGACCGCCGGCCATTGCAACAACAAGCTGATCGGCGCGCGCTTCTTCGACGCCACCTACAGGAGCGTCGGCAAGACCACCCACTGGACCGAATTCCGCTCGCCGCGCGACTCGATCGGCGGCGCCGTCGGCGAAGGCGGCCACGGCACCCACACCTCGACCACCGCGGGCGGCAACGCCGGCGCCGATGCGGTCATCGGCGGCATCGCCGTCGGCAGCATGACCGGCGTGGCCCCGCGCG
>CBIHLT010000027.1:0-30852 GCA_966210615.1 uncultured Massilia sp. | reverse complement strand
ACCGCCCCCTCCTCCGCCCCTCCCAGCGACACGGCCAGCAGCGGATAGTCGAGCAGGTCCCGCTTGCCGGCTGCCCGTCCTTGCAGCGGATGGCCGGCGCGCATCGCCAGACTGTCGGCTTGGGTCCACAAGGGCAGCGAGCGAAAACGCGCCGGGATCTCGGCGAATACCCCGATGGCGATATCGATCCTGCCCAGGTCGATCTGTCCCGCCAGGTCAATCCGGGTCGACGGACGGATCACCAGCCCGGCCAGGGGCGCCTGCGCGTGCAGGTCCGCGCTCAGGCTGTCCAACAACAGCACGGTGACGGCGTCATTGGCGGCCAGCACGAACTCACGCCCGGTCGTGGCAGGCGAGAACGGCTCGCCGCCCAGCGCGCCGCCGATCTGCCGGAGCGCATGGCGCAAGGGACCGGCCATGGCCATGGCGCGCGGCGTCGGCTGCATGCCGGAGGCGGTGCGCACGAACAGGTCGTCGTCGACCGACTGGCGCAGCCTGGCCAGTGCATGGCTGATCGCGGACTGGCTGAGATGCAGACGCTTTCCCGCCCGCACCAGGTTGCGCTCCTCGAACACCACGTCGAAGACGCGCAGGAGGTTCAGGTCGATTCGATCGATGTTCATCGCGGCACACTCCACAACCAGGAAAGGAAATTGTAGCGCGGCGCGCGGCCTCACCCATGACAGGACTGGCACGGCCGCGCCTCGCGCAGGCGCTGCAGGGCCGCGCTGACCGCCATCAGCACGACGATGGACAGGACGATGCCGGCAGCGTCGTCGAGCCGCGTCGGCCGGTGCGCCTGCGCCAGGCCGCCGGGAAAGGCCAGCATGCACACGGTGATGCTGTAGCCGAGTCCGAAGCCCAGCCGCGCGGGTCGCGCAGTGAGCCAGGCGCCGAGCGCAAGCGCCGGTGCCAGCGCCAGGTAAGCGCCGGGTCCCTCCGCAAGGGCCGGGAGCAGGCATTGGAACGCCAGCCCGACCGCCACCGCCAGCAAGGTCCCGCCCGACATCTGCGCGGCCGCCCGCAGCGGATGCGGTGCCAGGGCCACCAAGGCGCAGTTCACGGTCGCGTTCAGCGTGGCCATGGCGCCGCCCGGCCAGGACGTGCCGATCCACAGCGGCGCCGTCGCCAGCATCGCGCTTGCCGGGTACAAGGCGGCCAGCACGGCCGCGCGCATGGGCGGCTGCGCCGTGGCGGCGGCGGGCGCCGCGCCGCCGGCCGGTCCATGGCGCCCGAATACTGCCCTGTCGAATAGCGCCACGCAGGCGGCGCACAGGATGCCAAGGCCCACCTCGACGAGCCGCATGAGCGCTTCCGTGTCCATGTGCTCCGGTTCGAACAGCGCCGGGATACCGACCAGCACGGCGGTATAACCGGTGAGTACGATGGCATAGGCGCGGAACTGCGAGCTGAACGTCGCCACCGATGTACACAGGCTGACCCAGGCGCCGATGGCCGACAGGAAGCGTGCCGGCGTTTGCGAAAACAGCGTGGCCAGCGCCACGGTTGCCAGGCCGCCGGCGACGGTGCCCAGCAGGCGATAGAGACTCTTGGTCAGCACCAGCCGGGGCTGCGGCTGCATGACGATGAAAACGCAGGCCATGGCGATCTGCGGCATGGAGAGGCCGATCCGCATGGCGAGCATCATCGCCAGCAGCACGGCCACGAGGGTGGTCAGGACATGGCGTCGCATGCACGGCTCCGAACTTGAGGGTGCGCGCAGGATGCCATCGCGCGCGCGCCGGCGGAAGCGACCATTCTTCAGCATCGCCATGCACGCTGTTCAATATGGTCTGGCAGCTGCATGCAAGGCGTGCATGTGGATCCTGCAAAGCTTTCACTGCCGCGCGGCGAGGCGGCGTGCGATGATCCGGCCTTGTTCAAGCACGAGAGATCGACACCTTGCCATCCTGGTCCCTGTTTCCCCTCTTGCACGCCTTTGTTTTCTTCCTGACGGCGGTGCTCGCGCGCCTGCTCATGGTCCGCTTGCGGACCGGCGCCACCCCCCTCGCTTTGGGCGACCCCGAGTCAGCCCGCGGATTCACCGCGCTCTGCTTCTACGTCTGGCTTCCGCTCGCGGACGCCGTCTTCGTCCTGTCGTATGCCATCGGCGGCGAAGCGGGGCCGGCGCTATGGAGCGACCGCCTGCTGGTGGAAGCGGGTCGCTGGACGGGTGTGGGGCTGCTGGCCGCGGCCCTGGTCTGGGTGACGCTCGCACAAGCGGCGATGGGTAAGGACTGGAAAATGGGCATCGCCGACGGCGGGACGGGGCGCCTGCATACGGAAGGCCCGTTCGCATGGTCGCGCCACCCCGTGTACGCGGGGATACGGCTGACCATGCTCGGCCAGTTGCTGGTGATCGGCAGCTGGCCCATGCTGGGTTTGTGGACGGTGTCGGAACTGCTGGTCCGCTTGCAGGCGCGCTTCGAGGAGGAAGCCATGGCGGAGCGTCACGGCGCACGCTACCGGGAATACTGCGCGAGGGTGCGGCGCTGGCTGTAACCCGGCCGCCCGTCTTTCTTAGGCCCCCACCACCGCGGCGATGGCGGCGCCGGCGATGGCGGCGCCCAGCATGAGTAGCAGATATGCCACGAAACGCGATAGTGAACGCAATTTCCTTCCTTTCGGCCGGCTACGCACCAGGTAATAGGGCATCGCAAACGGCATTGCCGTGACAATCGCCGAACTCATCCAGCGCGAGCGGCGGTACCGCCGCTCTTCGCTGTCGAGCCTGTACCAATAGAAACCCAGGAAGTTGGACAACAAGGCCAATCCCAGCGACAGCAGGATCCAGGGCGATGCTGCGGCATCGCTCGCCGCCCCCGGATCGATCATTGCATCCAGCAGGGTGACGATCAGCAGCCCGTGAAGAACTCGTTTTGGATTCATGGAGAGCGTGAAAAAGGCTTGACGCGGGAACGCAGGCACGCGGCGGCGCATTCGCCTAGAATCATGCCTTTGATGCAAGACAGGAGAAAAAAGATGAGTGTATATGATTTCCAGGCGGCGTCGCTCGACGGCAAACAGATCGACCTCGGCGACTACCGCGGCAAGGTCCTGCTCATCGTGAACACCGCCAGCGAATGCGGTTTCACGCCGCAGTACAAGGGCCTTGAAGCGCTGCACCGCCGCTACGCCGCCCAGGGCCTGGCCGTGCTGGGCTTCCCCTGCAACCAGTTCGGCAAGCAGGAGCCGGGCACCGAAGCCGAGATCGGCGCCTTCTGCGAGAAGCACTACGGCGTCAGTTTCCCCATGTTCGCCAAGGTCGAGGTCAACGGCGACGACGCCCATCCGCTGTTCAAGCACCTGAAAGGCGAAGCCCCCGGCGTGCTGGGCACCGAGGGCATCAAGTGGAACTTCACCAAGTTCCTGGTCAACAAGGACGGGACGGTCTTCAAGCGCTACGCGCCGCAGACCAAGCCCGAAGAAATCAGCAGCGACATCGAGAAGCTGCTGGCCCAATAAGCCTTACTGCTGCGGCGAGAAGCGGATCGCCTGGCCGCCGCCCGGCGCCAGCTTCAGCTGCAGCGTATCGCCCGCGCCAACAAGCTTCGTTTCCGTCACCAGGTCGAAACGGCGCTCGCTGCGGTAGTCGGCCGCGTCGCCGTCGCGGTAGATCTCGGCCACGTAGCGCTTGCCGGCATCCAGGAAGCCCAGCGGCAGCGCCAGGGTGCGCGCCTCGCCGTCGGTGACCGCGCCCACGTACCACTCCTGTGAGCCCCTGGCCTTGCGTGCGATGGTCGCGTATTCCCCTACCTCGCCGTTGATGACGCGCGTGTCGGACCAATCGGTCGGCACATCGCGGATGAACTTGAAGGCCGCCGGGTACTTCTCGTAGTTCTCCGGCAGGTCGGCCGCCATCACCAGCGGCGAGTAGATCACCACGAAGTTTGCCAGCTGCTTGGCCTGGGTCGAGTTGAACACCTTGCCGTCCGCCCCCACCAGGCTCAGGACGCCCGGCGTGTAATCCATCGGACCGCTCAGCATGCGCGTGAACACCAGCTTGGCCTCGTGGTCGACCGCGTTGGGCGGATTGCCCCAGGCGTTGTACTCCACGCCGCGCGCGCCTTCGCGGGTCAGCCAGTTCGGATAGGTGCGGCGCAGGCCGGTGTCCTTGACCGGCTCGTGGGTGTCGATGGCGATGCGGTATTTCGCCGCCTCGGTGACCGCCTTCACGAAGTGGCGCACGCCGTCCTGCGAATCGTAGTGGCCGAAACGCGGCTTGCCGTCGCGGCCTGGAAGCAAGGCGCTGCCGGCTTCGTGCACATAGCCGGACTTGATGCTGTCGACGCCGTGCCTGGCGTACAGCTTGTAGGCCGCGTCCATCTGCCTTTCGTAGGCCGGCACGTTGGCGCCGGTCTCGTGGTGGCCGATCAGACGCACGCCTTTCGATTTCGCATACGCCGCCAGGCCCGGCAGGTCGAAATCGGGATAGGACCTGGTGAAGCTGAAGTCCGCGCCGCCATGGCCCCAGTCGCTTTCCCAACCCTGGTTCCAGCCCTCGACCAATACACCGCGGAAGCCGTTCTTCGCGGCGAAATCGATGTAGCGCTTCGTGTTGGCGGTGTTGGCCGCATGCCTGGGCCCGGCGTTCCAGCTGCCTTTATTCAGGTGCATCTCCCACCACACGCCCACGAACTTCGAGGGCTTGACCCAGGAAACGTCGCCCAGCTTGTTCGGCTCGTTCAGGTTGAGGATCAGGTCCGACATGGCCAGCCCCGCCGCGTTGTCGGCGATCTGCATGGTGCGCCACGGCGTCGTGAAGGCGCCGTGCTTCACCACTGCCGGTCCATACGAAGACGGCGCCAGCATGGCGCGCAGCTTCTGGCCCTCGACCTTGCGCAGCCACATGGACGCGTAGTCGACCAGGGCCGCTTCGTGGAAGGCGATGTGGGTGCCGTCATCGAGGCGTACGGTCAGCGGTGTATTGGCGATGCCGATTTCCTTGAGCGGCGCCTTGCGCACCACTTCTTCGAGTCCCGGCAGCTCACCGGCCGGAATCCACCAGGCGGTAGCCGCCTGGCTCACGCTGAACTCGGTCAGCTCGTCGAGGATCTCGACCTCGCGCAGCTGCGGCTGGGCCGGGAATTCGTAGCGGAAGCCGACGCCGTCGTCGTAGATGCGGAACACGATGTCGAGGCGGCGCTTGCCCTTGTTCTTCTGCTCGACCGCGACGCGCAGCTCGCGGTAGCGGTTGCGCACGAACTGGCGCTCGCCCCAGGGCTGCTCCCAGGTGCTGTCATGCTCGCTGAGCTTCTGCTCGCGCAGGCTGAAGCCGCCGTCGAGCTTCTGTGCGTTCGCCAGGTTGAAGCCCAGGCGCGACAGGCCGATGACTTCCTTGCCGCGCCGCTTGACCGCGTAGCCCAGCTTGCCGCCGCCGTCGATCTGGACTTCGACGCCGATCACCTTGTCGGGCGATTCGGCGCTGGCGATGATCTGTTGCGCCCAAGCAGGCTGGGCTAGCGTGAAAGTTGCCGCCAGGACGGTGGCAATGCCGCGTAAACGCATGCGCGAGTCTCCTCATGATTATGTGTCGAAGTAGTAAAACTACCTCACTTTTGATGAACACGCTGGCGGACGATGGAAATTTGTAGCACGACTACCCAAAACGGGACAATAAGAGCGCTTAACAAAACCCTCAGGGCAAGGAGTAGCGTCGAAGACAGTATCTAGGACGGCAAGACGATGCAACGCAGCCATGAGGGTTTTGTCAGGCGCTCTAAGTCTGCGGATTGCGTGCGTCTGTGTACAAAAGCCGGGCGCAGCTCCCGGTAGACTGGGTCCTTTCAAATCCGCCTCTCATGACGGAGACCATATTGCAGAATTTTCAATGGTTTATCCTGGTCGGCGCCTTGATGGTCGCGCGCGGACTATGGGGGCACACGGTCGCCAGGCTGCCGTTTACCTCCGCCACGATCTACCTGGCGATCGGACTGCTGCTTGGGCCGCTGGTATTGAACCTGTTCGTGTTCGATCCTCTCAACGAAGCCGAAGTAATCGAACCGATCGCCGAAATCGCCGTCCTCATCTCCTTGTTTTCTGCCGGCATCAAAATGCCCGTGCCATTCAGCTTGTCGCGCTGGATGCCCGCGATCAGGCTTGCCTGGCTCGCCATGAGCTTGTCGGTCGTCTGCATCGCCGGCTTCGGCTGGCTGGTGCTGGGATTGCCCTTGGGCGCCGCGATCCTGCTCGGCGCCATCCTGGCGCCGACCGATCCGGTGCTTGCCACCGATGTCCAGGTACGCCATGCGGGCGACAAGGATCCGCTGCGCTTCACCCTCACCTGCGAGGCGGGGCTGAACGATGGGAGCGCCTTTCCTTTCGTGATGCTGGGACTCGGCCTGCTCGGCCTGCACGAACTGGGAACGCTCGGATCGCGCTGGCTGCTGGTCGACGTCTTGTGGGCGACTATCGGCGGCCTGGCCATCGGCGCCGGCTGCGGCGCGGCGCTGGCCTATCTCAGCGCGGCGCTGCGCAAGCGTATTGCCAAGCACGAAGTGCTGGATGACCTGCTCGGCCTGGGGCTGATCGGCTTGTCCTACGGCTGTGCCTTGTCCGTGCAAACCTATGGATTCCTGGCGGTGTTCGCCGCCGGCGTGGCCTTGCGCCAGACCGAACTGAGGCTGATCCATGCGCCGACCGATGGCGAAGGTTTGCTGGAGCCGCAAGCGGACGAAGCGCACGCACCGGCGGCCGTGCCGCCGGAGCCGACCGTCAGCGGCGGCGCGCTGGTCTTCAAGGAACACCTGGAGCGCCTGTCGGAACTCACGCTCGTGCTGCTGCTGGGCGGCGCGGCCGCATGGACTCTTGCGGACTGGCGGCCATGGGCGCTCGCGCTGTTCGTGCTCGTCATCGCCCGTCCTGCAAGCGTGGTCGCCAGCATGGCCGGCGCCGGCATCGGCGGACGCGCCACCGCCATCGCGGCCTGGTTCGGGGTGCGCGGCATCGGCTCGATCTACTACCTGAGCTATTCCATCAACCACGGGCTGCCGCCTTCGATCGCGCGCGACCTGATCAACGCCACCCTGTCCGTCGTCATCCTGTCGATTGTCCTGCATGGCGCCAGCGTCACGCCGCTGCTGAACCGTTTCTGGCGCGATCCCGCCCGCTGAACTAGCGGGTGCGCACCTCGGCCACGCCGTGGGTGATGCAGGCGCGCAGCACGTTCTCGAGGAAACGCACGGCTTCGCCCTGCGACAGGCCGGCCGGCAGCAAGCGTGCCAGCGCCGCTTCCTCGCTCACGCGGTCGAGGCCGAATGCGATCGCGCGCGAGATGTCGCGCGCCTTTCTTCCATCGCTATTGTATAAAGCGTCGTACACGCCGACCTCCTCCCACAGCGGCACCAGGCCGGGAGTGGTGCTGTCCTCGAAGACGACGGCGGGCGGCATGCCCTCGTCCTCGCGCAGGAGCTGGAATACAAAGCTCATCATGGCCTCCTTTCAAAACAGGCCGCGATGCTAACACGCGTCAGGAAAGCGCGCGGTCGAGCAGTTCGATCCAGTGCGTGACCGGCTTGTCGGTCCCGGATTGCAGGTGGGTCAGGCAGCCGATGTTGGCCGACACGATCTCCTCTGCCCCGGTGGCGGCCAGGCTGGCCAGCTTGCGGTCGCGCAGTTCGTGCGCGATCTCCGGATGCAAGACCGAATAAGTGCCGGCCGAGCCGCAGCACAGGTGGTTGTCGCCGCACAGCACCACGTCGACGCCGGCCGCGTGCAGCACGCCCTCGACCTTGCCGCGGATCTGCTGGCCGTGCTGCAGGGTGCACGGCGGATGATAGGCAACCCGCTTATGGATGCGGCCTTTCAGCCTGGCGGCCAGTTCGTCCTGGAAGGCCGGCATGATCTCCGACAGGTCTTTGGTCATGGCCGAGATGCGTTGGGCCTTGGCCGCATAGGCCTCGTCGTGCGCCAGCAGGTGGCCGTACTCCTTGACGGTGACGCCGCAGCCGGAAGCGGTCATGACGATGGCTTCGACCTGATCCACGTAGGGCCACCAGGCGTCGATGTTGCGGCGCATGTCGTCCAGCCCGGCGGCCTGGTCGTTCAGGTGATAGCGCACCGCGCCGCAGCAGCCGGCCTTCGGGGCCACGATCAGCTGCACGCCGAGCGCATCGAGCACCCGCGCCGTCGCCGCATTGATGTTCGGCGCCATCGCCGGCTGTACGCAGCCGTCCAGCACCAGCATCTTGCGCGCGTGCGTGCGGCTCGGCCAGCGCCCCGCCGCGCGCGCCGGCTGCAGCTTGTCCTGCAAGTCCTTCGACAGCAGCGGCCGTAGCGCCTGCCCCGTCCTGAAGGCCGGCTTGAACAAGCCCGTGCGCGGCAGGAATTCCTTGAGCGTGGTGCGCTTGAGCTTGTCCTTGAAGGGACGCGCCACGCGCTCTTCCACCACGCGGCGGCCGATGTCGACCAGGCGGCCGTACTTCACGCCCGACGGGCAGGTGGTTTCGCAGTTGCGGCAGGTGAGGCAGCGATCCAGGTGCAGCTGGGTCTTGCGGGTGGGCTCGGCGCCTTCCAGCACCTGCTTGATCAGGTAGATGCGTCCGCGCGGGCCATCCAGCTCGTCGCCCAGCAGCTGGTAGGTCGGGCAGGTGGCGGTGCAGAAGCCGCAGTGCACGCAGGCGCGCAGGATCGCTTCGGCTTCCTCGCCCTCGCGCGTGCCCTTGATGAAATCGGCGAGATTGGTTTGCATGTCAGTACATCCGTCCCGGGTTGAACACGTTCGACGGATCGAAAGAGGCCTTCAGGCGTTCGTGGATCCTGGCCAGCGCCGGCTGCAGGGGCTGGAACACGCCCACGCTCTTGTCGCCGCCGCAGAACAGGGTCGCGTGGCCGCCGCAGGCGCTCACGGTGCGGCGAATCGCCTCGGCGCTGTCCGCGTCGCCCCCGGCGCGCAGCCAGCGCTGGGCTCCGCCCCATTCGATCATCTGGGATCCGCCGAGCACGATGGCGCCCGTCGTCGAGGGCACCGACAAGCGCCACAGCGCGCCCTCGCCCGCGAAGAAGGGATGGCGCTGCTCGCGCAGGCTGGCCCAGAACGGCCCGCAATCGTTCATGACTTCGCCGCCCAGCGAGCGCACGGCGGCGTCGACCGCCGCCTGGGCGCCGGACAGGCGCAGCGCCAGCACGCCGTCGTGCCAGCAGCTGCTCGAGATCGGCAGCGGCTGGCCGCCCCATTCGTTGAGCTTGCGGATGGCGTCGATCTCGCTCATGCGGAAGCGCAGCGTGGTCTCGGCGAAGGGGCGCGGCAGCACCTTGACCGAAATCTCCACCAGCACGCCCAGCGTGCCGAGCGAACCGGCCAGCAGGCGCGAGACATCGTAGCCTGCCACGTTCTTCATCACCTGGCCGCCGAAGCCCAGCACCTCGCCCCTCCCGTCCAGCAGCCTGGCGCCAAGCACGAAATCGCGCACGGCGCCGCTCGCGGCGCGGCGCGGGCCGGACAGCCCTGCCGCGATGGCGCCGCCGAGGGTCGCGTCCGAGCCGAAGTGCGGCGGCTCGAAGGCCAGCATCTGATTGCGCTCGGCCAGCACGGCCTCGATCTCGCGCAGCGGCGTGCCGCAGCGCGCGGTGATCACGAGTTCCGTCGGCTCGTAATCGACGATGCCTGCGTGGCCGCGCGTGTCGAGGATTTCGCCCTCCAGGCGCTGGCCGTACCAGTCCTTGGTGCCGCCGCCGCGGATGCGCAGCTTCTGGCCCCTGCCGGCTGCTTCCCGTACGCGCTCCTGTAATTGTTCGATCGACTGCATGGATGGTTCTTTCAGAAACGCGGCCGTTAAAAACGAGGAAGGTCCGGGAACGGGACGTCGCCGCCATGGACGTGCAGCTTGCCGAATTCGGCGCAGCGGTGCGGCGTGGGAATCGCCTTGTCCGGGTTGAGCAGCATGAACGGATCGAAGGCGCGCTTGACGTCGAAGAAGGCATCCAGCTCCTTGCGCCCGAACTGCACGCACATGGAATTGATCTTCTCCATGCCCACCCCATGCTCGCCGGTGATGGTGCCGCCCACTTCCACGCACAGCGCCAGGATGGCGGCGCCGAAGGCTTCGGCGCGCTCGAATTCGCCCGGCTGATTGGCGTCGAACAGGATCAGCGGATGCATGTTGCCGTCGCCCGCGTGGAACACGTTGGCGCAGCGCAGGCCGAAGGTCTGCTCCATCTTCTCGATGTCCGACAGCACCCGCGCCAGCTGCTTGCGCGGGATGGTGCCGTCCATGCAGTAGTAGTCGGGCGAGATGCGCCCCGCCGCCGGGAAGGCGTTCTTGCGCCCCGACCAGAAGCGCACGCGCTCGGCCTCGCTCTGCGACACGGCGATGGCCGTCGCGCCGGCTTGTTCCAGCACGGCGCTCATGCGTTCGATTTCCTCGGCCACCTCCAGGGCGGTGCCATCCGCCTCGCACAGCAGGATGGCGGCGGCGTCCTGGTCGTAGCCGGCCTTCACGAAGGGCTCGACCATGCGCACCGAGGTGCGGTCCATCATTTCCAGCCCGGCCGGGATAATGCCGGCCGCGATCACGTTGGCCACCGCGTTGCCGGCGGTGATCACGTCGTCGAAGGAGGCCATGATGACCTGGGCCACGGCGGGCCTGGGCACCAGCTTGACGGTCACTTCGGTGACGATGCCGAGCATGCCTTCCGAGCCGATGAACACGGCCAGCAGGTCCAGGCCCGGCGCGTCCAGGCTCCCGCCGCCCAGCTCGACGATGTCGCCGTCGATGGTGGCCACGCGCACGCGCAGCACGTTATGGACCGTCAGGCCGTACTTGAGGCAGTGCACGCCGCCCGAGTTCTCGGCCACGTTGCCGCCGATGGTGCAGGCGATCTGCGAGGACGGGTCGGGCGCGTAATACAGGCCGAAGGGGGCCGCCGCTTCCGAGATCGCCAGGTTGCGCACGCCCGGCTGCACCACGGCGGTGCGCGAATACGCGTCGACGCGCTCGATGCGGTTCATGCGCGCGGTCGAGATCACCACGCCGTCCGCGATCGGCAGCGCCCCGCCCGACAGGCCGGTGCCGGCGCCGCGCGGGACGATGGGCACGCCGAGCTCGCGGCACACGTTCATAATCGCCAGCACCTCGGCTTCGCTGGAAGGGAGGGTGACGATCAGGGGCAGCTGGCGGTAGGCGGCCAGGCCGTCGCATTCGTACGGCCGGGTATCTTCGGGATCGGACAGCACGCGGCCGTCGGGAAGCCGCTCACGCAGGGCGCGGGCGACCTGCTGCCGTCGTTCGGCGTGGTGGGAAATGGGGGCGGACATAGTCTGATTGTAAGCACAATTGCTGCGATTTGTCGTATGCTCGGCCTATCGTTTTTTTAACACTGTACATTACAAATCATCATGGGCAATCGACTTTCTAAAATCGCGACGCGTACCGGCGACGACGGCAGCACCGGGCTGGGTGACGGCAGCCGTACCGGCAAGGACAGCGCGCGCATCCAGGCGCTCGGCGAGGTGGACGAGCTGAACTCCTTCGTCGGCCTGCTGCTGTGCGAGGAAATGCCGGCGGACCTGCGCGAAGAGCTGGTTTCGATCCAGCACGACCTGTTCGACCTGGGCGGCGAGCTGTGCATCCCGGGCTACCAGATGATCAAGGAAGAGCATGTGGCGCGCCTGGACGGCCTGCTGGAGAAGTACAACGCCGACCTGCCGGTCCTGAAGGAATTCATCCTGCCGGCCGGCTCGCGCGCCGCCGCCACCGCCCACGTGTGCCGCACCGTGTGCCGCCGCGCCGAGCGCGCCATCGTGGCGCTGTCGAAGGCCGAGGAGATCCACGCTCATCCGCGTCAATACGTGAACCGCCTGTCGGACCTGATGTTCGTGCTGGCGCGCGTGCTGAACCGCTTCGCCGGCGGCTCGGACGTGCTGTGGCAGCACGAGCGCAAGCGCGGTTGAGATTAACAACTAAAAAATCGATACGGAGACAGCAGCGGTGGATGACTTTATCGGCGTATATGACGGTGCCCTGAGCCCGGAGCAGTGCGACGCGCTGGTGGCGCGTTTCGACGCCAGCGACAAGGTGGGGCGCGGACGCACCGGCCAGGGCGTGGACGTGGAAAAGAAGGACAGCTACGACATCACGATCACCCAGTTCCCCGAGTGGAACGACGTGAGCGGGCTGCTGCTGCAGACCATGTCGCGGCATTTGGAAGCGTACATCGACCGCTACCGCATGCTGGTGATGGGCTCGCTCTCCCCTACCCTGGCCCATCCGCAGACAGGCAAGCCGACGGCGCTGTCGATGGAGAACTTCGATGAGGTGGGCAAGCCGCATATCGAGGAGCTGATGCGCACGCTCTACCGGCCGGGCACGATCAACCTGCAAAAGTACCTGAAGGGCTCGGGCGGGTATCACCACTGGCATTCGGAGATCTACCCGCAGAATGCGTCGTGCGAGACGCTGCACCGGGTGCTGCTGTGGCAGTTCTACCTGAACGATGTGGAGGAAGGCGGGGAAACCGAGTTCCTCTACCAGCAACGCAAGGTGGCGCCGAAGAAGGGCCGGCTCGTCATTGCGCCGGCGGGGTTCACGCACACGCACAAGGGGCATGTGCCGACGAGCGGGGACAAGTATATTGCGACGTCGTGGATTTTGTATCAGCGGGCGGAGACGTTGTTTGGCAAGGCTTGAACAGACGCGCCCCCATTTTGCCCGCCACCTCCAGCACGTCTTTCCCGCGAAGGCGGGGATCCAGGTTCATGTGCGTAGCCACTCACGCAAACCTGGGTTCCCGCCTTCGCGGGAATGACGTATTAAAGCAAACAATAGAAAAGGGGTTCCGGCTTGCGCACAGAACCCCTTTTTGCATCTCGACGCTAACTGTCAGATATTGTTGACGACCAGCCTCGGTTCCCCACCGGCAAACCGCTGGCGGATCGACGCCGCGATCCCCTTCGCATCCAGCCCGACGGAAGCCAGCAGCGCCGCCGGATCGCCCTGGTCGATGAACTTGTCCGGCAGGCCCAGCATCAACATCGGCTTGGCGAGTCCCTCGGCGGCCAGCGCCTCGGCCACGGCGGCACCCGCGCCGCCCATGATGCAGCCCTCTTCCACCGTCACGAGGAGCTCGTGATCCTTGGCCAGGCGCTTGACCAGCTCCACATCCAGCGGCTTCACGAAACGCATGTTGGCGACAGTCGCGTCCAGCTCTTCGCCGGCCGCCAGGCTCGGCGCCACCATCGAACCGAAGGCCAGGATCGCGATGTCCTTGCCTTCGCGGCGCACCACGCCCTTGCCGAACTCGATCGAGCTCAGCTCCTGCTGGATCGCCGCACCCACGCCCGCGCCGCGCGGATAGCGCACGGCCGCCGGACCCGGGTAGTGGTAAGCAGTGGTCAGCATCTGGCGGCATTCGTTCTCGTCCGAGGCGGCCATGACCACCATGTTCGGGATGCAGCGCAGGTAAGCCATGTCGTAGTTGCCGGCGTGGGTGGCGCCGTCCGCGCCCACCAGGCCCGCGCGGTCGAGCGCGAAGGTCACGTCCAGGTTCTGCAGCGCCACGTCGTGGATCAGCTGGTCGTAGGCGCGCTGCAGGAAGGTCGAGTAGATCGCCACAACGGGCTTCAGGCCTTCGGTCGCGATGCCCGCGGCGAAGGTCACCGAGTGCTGCTCGGCGATGCCGACGTCGAAGTAGCGCGCCGGGTATTCCTGGTGGAAGCGCACCATGCCCGAGCCTTCGCGCATCGCCGGCGTGATGCCGACCAGGCGCTTGTCGACGGCCGCCATGTCGCACAGCCAGTTGCCGAACACTTCGGTGTAGGTGATCTTGCTCGGCGCGCTGGCCGGCTTGATGCCCTCTAGCGGGTTGAACTTGCCGGTGCCGTGGTACAGGATAGGCTCGGCCTCGGCCAGCTTGTAGCCCTGGCCCTTCTTGGTCACCACGTGCAGGAATTGCGGGCCCTTGAGCTTCTTGATGTTCTCCAGGGTCGGAATCAGGGATTCCAGGTCGTGGCCGTCGATCGGGCCGATGTAGTTGAAGCCGAATTCCTCGAACATCGTGGCCGGGACCACCATGCCCTTGGCGTGTTCTTCCAGCTTGCGCGCCAGGTCGAGCATCGGGCCCGGCAGCACGCTGCGGCCGACGTTCTTGGCGGCGGCGTAGAACTGGCCGCTCATCAGGCGCGCCAGGTAGCGGTTCAGGGCGCCCACCGGCGGCGAGATCGACATGTCGTTGTCGTTCAGGATCACCAGCAGGTTGATGTCGTCTTCCACGCCCGCGTTGTTCAGGGCCTCGAAGGCCATGCCGGCGGTCATCGAGCCGTCGCCGATCACGGCGATGGCGTGGCGGTCCTCGCCCTTGAGCTTGGCCGCCTGGGCCATGCCCAGGGCCGCCGAGATCGAGGTCGACGAGTGGGCGGTGCCGAAGGTGTCGTACTCGCTTTCGTCGCGCTTCGGGAAGCCGGACAGGCCGTT
Source organism: uncultured Massilia sp. (assembly GCA_966210615.1). Classification (GTDB taxonomy): domain Bacteria; phylum Pseudomonadota; class Gammaproteobacteria; order Burkholderiales; family Burkholderiaceae_D; genus Telluria. The sequence continues at coordinate 16,444 of CBIHLT010000027.1, read as the reverse complement.
CAGCTGGCGCAGGGTCGGCATGCGCTCGCGGCGGCCGGTGAGGATCTTGTGCGAATAGGTCTGGTGGCCCACGTCCCACACGATGCGGTCGCGCGGGGTGTTGTAGACATAGTGCAGCGCGATGGTCAGCTCGACCGTGCCCAGGTTGGACGACAGGTGGCCGCCGGTCTTGGAGACCGAGTCCAGCAGGAACTGGCGCAGCTCATGGGCAAGCGGCGTCAGTTGCGTGCGCGGCAGCTGGCGCAGGTCGGCGGGTTGGTTGATGGTTTCTAGCAGTTTCATTTATGCCTTCCGCTGCACGATCAGGTCCGCGAGTTCGCGCAGCCGCTGTGCTTGTTCTCCAAATGGCGCGAGCGCCTCATGCGCTTCGCGCCGCAATTGCTCGGCCAGCGCCCGCGACGGCTCCAGCCCAAGGATCGACACGTAGGTCGGCTTGTTGTCGGCGGCATCCTTGCCGGCGGTCTTGCCGAGCGTGGCCGAATCGGCCGTCGCGTCGAGCACGTCGTCCACCACCTGGAAGGCCAGGCCGATGGCTTTCGAATAGGTGGCCAGCGCTTCCAGTTCGCGCGGCTCCAGGTCGCGGCCGGCCATGGCGCCGAGGATGACCGAGACGCGCAGCATGGCGCCGGTCTTCAACTGGTGCATGCGCTCGAGCTCTTCGCGGCTCAAGGAAAGGCCAACGCTGTCCAGGTCGATCGCCTGCCCGCCGCACATGCCGGCGGAACCGGCCGCTTCGGCCAGCAGGCGCAGCATGCCGACCAGGCGCGCGGGCGGCAAGGTGTCGGCTTCGGCCAGCACCTGGAAGGCCTGCGCCTGCAGCGCGTCGCCGACCAGCAGCGCGGTCGCTTCGTCATAGGCCACGTGCACCGTCGGCTTGCCGCGGCGCAGGTCGTCGTCGTCCATGCAGGGCATGTCGTCGTGGACCAGCGAATACACGTGGATCATCTCCACGCTCGATGCCACGCGCGCCAGCGCGCGGCGGTCGGCGCCGAACAGGTCCCCGCTGGCATAGGCCAGCAGCGGACGCACGCGCTTGCCGCCGCCGAGGGCGGTGTAGCGCATCGCCTCGTGCAGCTTGTGCGGGATGGTGGCCGCTTCGGGCAGGAAGGTTTCGAGCGCGCGCTCGACGTCCGCCTGGACGTCCTGGACCCAGGCGCTGAAGGCGAGCTCCGTCATTGCGCGCCCTCGTCGGCGTCGTTCGAGAACGGCTTGAGCATGTCGCCTTCCAGGACCTTGACCTGGGCTTCGACCTTTTCCAGCTGGGCGGCGCAGTATTTCACCAGTTCCGAGCCGCGCGCATAGGCGGCGACCGACGCTTCCAGCGGCAACTGGCCGGATTCCATCTGGGTGACCAGTTGGGCGAGCTCGGCCATGGCTTCCTCGAAGGAGGCGGGCGGCGCGGCGGTAATCGTGTTTGACATAGAATTGTTTCGTGAAGGCGGCATCAGTTGTGCGCCATGGGTCGGTCCAATCGCGTATTTTAGATCAATCCACTCTTCGGGGGGTGCCCGCGTTGCACCATCCACAACTAGTTTGCCAGGCCATATTTTAGCCGAATCCCCTTCTCCCTCATGAAAACGATGCCTTTCAGGCAATTTTTGTGCACCCCTGTGCCACATTCCCGTGCAGGTCCGAGACTGTAGAGCTCGATACACGGTATAATCTCCGGTTCTGTCCGAAATACCGTATTCCTCTTTCCAAAAATACTGGTCTTTGGATTCTTTCTTCTCTTTGGTAGTACTTGATTAAAGGGGGGTTGGGATGTCCGATCTGGCTACCCACGCCAAGCTGGCGCGCTCCTGCGCTCAGCTTCCGGTAAACGTTTACTTTGACGAAGCGCTGCTGCAGCGCGAGATGCAGCAACTGTTTCAGAAGGGCCCGAGGTACGTCGGCCACGAGCTGATGGTCCCGGAAATCGGTGATTTCGCGACACTCGCTTCCGAACACGAAGGCCGCATGCTGGTGCGTAACGCCGGCGGCATCGAAGTCCTGTCCAACGTCTGCCGCCACCGCCAGGCGCTGATGTTCAATGGCCGCGGCAACGCGAACAACATCGTGTGCCCGCTGCACCGCTGGACCTACGACCTGAAGGGCGAACTGATCGGCGCGCCGCATTTCGCGGAAACGCCGTGCCTGAACCTGTCGAAGACGCCGCTCCAGAACTGGAACGGCCTGCTGTTCGAACAGAACGGCTACGACGTGATGGACAAGCTCAAGCACATGGAGGTCACCCGCGACCTCGATTTCACGGGCTATATGTTCGACCACGTCGAGATCCACGAGTGCGACTACAACTGGAAGACCTTCATCGAGGTCTACCTGGAGGATTACCACGTCGAGCCCTTCCACCCGGGCCTGGGCAACTTCGTGTCCTGCGACGACCTGAAGTGGGAATTCGGCCGCGACTACAGCGTGCAGACGGTGGGCGTGAACCGCGCCCTGCAGAAGGCCGGCTCGCCCGCTTATAAAAAGTGGCAGGAACAGGTCCTGAAGTTCAACAACGGCCAGCCGCCGAAGTACGGCGCCATCTGGCTGACCCTGTACCCGAACATCATGGTCGAGTGGTATCCGAACGTGCTGGTGGTATCGACCCTGTGGCCGGTCGGTCCGCAGAAGACGCGCAACGTGGTCGAGTTCTACTACCCCGAGGAGATCGTGCTGTTCGAGCGCGGGTTCGTCGATGCCGAGCGCGCCGCCTATATGGAAACCGCGGTGGAGGACGACGAGATCGCGCTGCGCATGGACGCTGGCCGCAAGATCCTGCTCAACCGCGGCGTCAACGAAGTCGGTCCCTACCAGTCGCCGATGGAAGACGGGATGCAGCATTTCCACGAGTGGTACCGCAGCAAGCTGGAGCTGTAACTAGGAATCTGATGCCTTCTCTCTGGATGTTGTTCGCCAGCTTCGCATTTGCCGCCATGGGCGCGGGTGTGAAGCTGGCTTCCGAGTTCTACTCCACCTCCGAACTCCTGATGTACCGCGGCCTGATCGGCACGCTCATGCTGATGCTGATGGTGCGCCACCAGGGCGGCACCTTCAGGACGCCCTTCCCCAAGGCCCATATCTGGCGCAGCGTGGTCGGCGTCACCTCGCTGTGGCTGTGGTTCTTCGCCATTACCCGCCTGCCGCTGGCCACCGCCGTCACGCTCAACTACATGGCGCCGATCTGGATCGCCGCCTGGATGTTCGCCATGGGCTGGTGGATCGGCACCAAGCATGCCGAATGGCCGCTGGTGCTGGCGATCGGGATGAGCTTCGTGGGCGTGATCCTGGTGCTGCAGCCGGCCGTCGAAAGCCAGCAGTGGCTGGGCGGCATGGCCGGCGTGTGCTCCTCGGTGATCTCGGCCATGGCCTACATGCAGGTGCGCCGGCTCGGCCAGATGGGCGAACCGGAATACCGCGTGGTGTTCTACTTTTCGCTGACGACGGCCCTGGTCGGCATGGCCGGCACCCTGCTGGGCGACGGGCCGCAGGATGCGGCCTTCCATTCGCACACGCCGTACAGCACCGCGCTGCTGCTGGGGATCGGATTCACCGCCCTGCTGGCGCAGATGGCGATGACGCGCGCCTACCGCGTGGGCAAGGTGCTGGTGGTGGCCAACCTGCAGTACACCGGCATCGTGTTCTCGAGCCTGTGGGGCCTGCTGCTGTGGGGCGACCGTTTCGACTGGCATGTCTGGCTGGGCGTCGGCGTCATCCTCGCGTCCGGCATCGCCGCGACGTTCTACAATACGCAGAAGACGGCCCGCGGGGCCGTGCAGGAAAAGACCGATCCGATCGCCAGCGAAACCTGAGGAGCCCTATGTTCAAGACCCTGATCACCGCCGCCGACCTGGCCGCCCACATCGACGACCCGAACTGGATCGTGGTGGACTGCCGCCACGACCTGATGAACCTGTCGGCCGGCCGCGAAGGCTATGCCATCGGCCACCTGCCGAATGCGATCTTCGGCGACATGGAAACCGAGCTGTCGGGCTCGAAATACGGGACCGACGGCGCCTTCCGCGGCCGCCATCCGCTGCCGGAGAAGGAAGCGCTGGCCGCCCTGCTGCGCGGCTGGGGCGTGAACGACGATTCCCAGGTCGTGGCCTACGACGCCCACGGCGGCATGTACGCGGCGCGCCTGTGGTGGATGCTGCGCTGGCTCGGCCACGAGGCCGTGGCGGTGCTGGACGGCGGCATGGCGGCCTGGCAGTCGCTGGGCAAGCCGCTGACCACGGACATGCCGGCGCGCGCGCCGGGGCGCTTCACGATCAGGGCGCCGTTCGTGCCGACCGTGAGCGTGCTCGAGGTGATGGAGAACCTGGACAAGGGCGAGCGCGTCGTGATCGATGCGCGCGCTCAGGACCGCTTCCGCGGCGAGAACGAGACCATCGATCCGGTGGGCGGGCATATTCCGGGAGCGCGGAACCGCTTCTTCAAGGACAACCTGCAGGCGGACGGGCGCTTCAAGTCGCCTGAAGAGCTGCGCGAGGATTTTTCGAAAGTGATCGACGATCCGGCGAAGGCGGTCATGCAGTGCGGGTCGGGCGTCACCGCTTGCCATAACCTGCTGGCGCTGGAAGTGGCCGGGATGCCGGGTGCGGCGCTGTATCCGGGGTCGTGGAGCGAGTGGGTGGGTGACGCGTCGCGGCCGGTTGCGAAGGGCTCCGACTGATCACGCAAACTTGGCCGGAACAATGCCACTGGCATTGTTCCGGCCAAGTTCACGCAACGCAGCCACGCACCTCACACCAAGCGCTGCAACACCAGCACCACCCCCACCCCCAGCGCCACCAGCGCCACCTGCGGCAGGAACTCGCGCGGCGTCGTCCGCCTCTGCATCTGCGGCATCAAATCCCCCACCGCGATATAGATGAACCCCGACGACGCAAACACCAGCACGTAGGGAATCAGCCCGCTCGCGTTATCGAGCATGAAGTAGCCCAGCAATCCCCCCGCTATCGACATCAGGCTGCACAGCAGGTTGAACACATACGCGCGCAGCCGCGAGAAGCCCGCGTTGAGCAGCACGATGAAGTCGCCGATCTCCTGCGGAATCTCGTGCGCCACGATCGCCAGCGCGGTCACGATCCCCAGCTCCGGATTGGCCAGGAAGGCCGCCGCGATCAGGATGCCGTCCGTGAAGTTGTGCATCGCGTCGCCCAGCAGGATCATCCACCCGGACTTGCCCGCCTCGTGCTTGTCGTGCCCATGGGCGTGGTGATGCCCGTCGCCTTCGTGGTGGTGCGAATGGCGCAGGATCGCCAGCTTTTCCAGCACGAAGAAGGCCAGCAATCCTCCCAGCAGGGTCGCAAACAGGCTGCGCGCATCCGCCCCGGACTCGAAGGCGTCCGGCAGCGCGTGCAGCAGCGAGGTCGCCAGCATGATGCCCACCGACAGGCTGACCATCCGCTCCACCGCCTTCGAGAGCAGCGCGAACGAAAAAATGGCCGCCCCGGTGATGCTGAGGACACCGGCGACCATGGTCGCCAGCAGGATGGAGCCGAGAATGGGATCGATTTGTAAGCCTCTTGTTCTGGTCTTGCGAACAACCGCAAACCGGAGATTGTACCGTCCCCGGCCCGCGGCCGTGCAAGATCAGGCCACGCCGTGGGTCGCGAACCAGTTGAGCGCCTTGCTCCAGCCGTCCTTGGCGTCGGCGGCGTTGAAGCTGGGACGGTAGTCGGCGTGGAAGGCATGCCCCGAATTCGGATACACATGGATCTGCGAACGGCTGTTGCCGGCCGCGAGCGCCTTGCGCATGCGCTCCACCGACTCCAGCGGAATGCCCTGGTCCTTGGCGCCGTACAGGCCGAGCACCGGCACCTTGAGGTTTTGGGCGATGTCGATCGGGTGCTTCGGCTGGTTGGCGCTGGACTCGCCCACCAGGCGGCCGTACCAGGCTACCCCCGCCTTGACATTCGGGTTGTGCGCGGCGTACAGCCAGGTGATGCGGCCGCCCCAGCAGAAACCGGTGATGCCCAGGCGGTCGGTATTGCCGCCGCGCTGCCTGGTCCACTTGACGACCGTATCGAGGTCGGACATGACCTGGGCGTCGGGAGTCTTGGACACGATGTCGCGCATCAGGTCGGCGATGTTCGCGACCTTGGTGGCGTCGCCCTGGCGGACGAACAGATCGGGAGCCACGGCCAGGTAGCCGGCCTTGGCGAAGCGGCGCGTCACATCCTTGATGTGCTCATGCACGCCGAAGATTTCGGAGATGACCAGCACCACGGGAAGATTGGTGCGGCCCTTGGGCTGGGCGCGGTAGACCGGCACGTCCTGGCCGTCGATGACGACGATGTGGTCGCCGGCGTCGAGACCGTCGGTGCCGGTCTGGATCATCGTCTCGGCGGCGACGGGCAGCGCGGCGGCGGCGAAACCGCTGCCGACCGCCGCCTTCAGGAAGTTGCGGCGGTCGACACCATCGCCAAAGGCGCTGGCGCCCACCAGGCTGCTGCCATCGGATACGAGATCTTTCATGCTCACCCCCTCTTCAGTTGGACAGGCTTGCTAGTTTAGCAAAGACCCCGGGGGCGCACGCTAGAGCTCGGATCGCTTAGGGCGTCAGGCTGAAGTTCACGCCGGATTGATTGGCGGTCGTGATGTCCACGCCGTCGACCGCCTTGACCGCATAGCCCGTGGCGGCCGCCTCGACGCGGTATTTACCCGGCGTGGTGGCGGCGCTGGCGCTGAAGGCCAGCGGCAGGGTGGCGCTGTAGGTCGCGTACTGCGGCGCGGCGACCGGCAGGTTGGCCAGGGTGTAGGCGCCGGTGCTCAGGTCCGCGCCCTGGTACTTGATGGTCACGGTGGGGCCGGAGGTGAAGCTCTGCTTGGCCGACACATAGGCAGCTTCGCTGCTCGCCGGGGTCATGGTGACGGTGCCGGCGATCGAACCGGTATTGCCCGGCGCGAGCATGAGCGGCGCGGCGGCGGTGCTCAGGGCCGTGGTGCTGGTAGTGGTGGCGACCGGCACGGCGGCGACCACGCTGGCGGCGCTGTCGGCGGCGGTAATCACGACGTCGTAGTTGCCCGGGGCCAGGCGCGACAGGAAGAACTCGCCGGTGGTGGCGTTCGGCGTGGTGGCGCTGACGATGGCGCCGTTCTGCTGCGCCGAGACCTGTACGCCGCGGCCCAGCAGCGAGGTGCTGACGAAGCCCGAGATGCCGTTGATGGCGGCCGGGACGACCTTGACCACCGGCTTGAGCGCGTAGCTGCCCTGGCCGCGGGTGACCACCGATTTGCAGGCGTCGAAGTCGAGCACCACGTCGCTCTTCTGGCCGGCGGCCACGTCGAACTGGCCCACCAGCTTGATGCCGCTCTGCAGGCCGCTCGGGGTGACCAGCGGCTGCTCGGCGGTGCTGCCGGTCGGCACGACGGTGTTGGCGTTGGCGGCGCTGTCCAGCACCAGGCGCAGCTGGGTGTAGCGGCCGGCTTCGAGCGAGGTCTGGCCCAGGGCTTCGAGCACGCCGTTGGTCAGGTTCAGCAGATTGACCTTCTTGGCCGGGCTCAGGGTGATGTCGGTCCAGCCGGTATCCCCTTCCGCCGCGGTATCACTGCGGTGCACGCGCACTTTCGAGACGGTCACGTTGACTGCGTCGAAACCGCAGGCCGGGGCGTCGGTCATCGAGACGGCCAGGGTGCCGAGGGTGCTGACCGGGGCAGCCGGCGCCGGGTCGCTGCCTCCGCCGCCGCAGGCGACGAGAACGGCGGCGCCGAGAGCGGTGGTGCCCATCAGGGCGAAACGGAATGGGGTCGTGGACATGTTATGCATACCTTGTGAATCCGCCGGACGTCGACGGTTGTGAGCATCCTAGCATTCTAAAAAGCAACTTTTATGTGAGCTAACGCACATTGAAACACTTGCTTACAGTCTTTACAGAAGCGTGCAGCACGCTGTCTCATTATTTCCACTTGGCAACAATTTTCCCGAATCGCATAATCGTCATCAATCGCTTTTAACGCGATTGATAATCATTCTCGTTTACGTTATCTTGCCGTCCCGTCATGACAAATGTGAAATGTGAGAAGGCAAACCATGAACGCACTCCTGAAACCGATTCCCGTTCCGCTGGCTGACTCCGACGCGGCCCTGGCGCTGGCGCAGGCCAGCCGGCGGGGCCTGCAGCGCATGCTGCAAGCGCTGTTCCGCGAACATCTCCTCCTGCGGGAACATCTGATTGTCGAAGGCACAGTCGCGTGGCTTCCGCTCTGGTCGCAGCAAGCGATGCTGCGCTTCGAAGGCTTGCAGCTGGGCCGCATCAACGATTGCCGGATCGATGGGACTGTCGCCTGGTTCCGCAGCGGGCAAGGGCCGCAAGCCATCACCACCGCCTCCGCCCTCCTCGCCTGCATCGCGCCCTCCCTGCCGGGCCAGGCAGCCGCAGCGGACGTGCAAAGGCTGATCGAGGAGCTCGACAACAGCCTGGACAACGACGTGCTGTGCCTGCGCTACCGGCAGTCCTGGGTGCCGCAGCTGGTCGACGCGTTCGGACCGGAGCACGAGCACTTCATCGCTGCCCTGCGCCAGAGCGGCCATGCCAACCCCGCCCTGCTGCTGGAGCAATGGGGCACCCTGGGCCACCCCTGGCACCCCACCTTCAAGACCAAGCTGGGACTGCCGCCGGAGGAAGTGCAGGCGCTCTCGCCCGAGTTCCAGGCAAGGCTGGAGGTGCCGCTGGCGGCGCTGCGCGCAAGCAGGGCGCACGTCGCCTTCGCCGGCGGCGAAGCGGACTATCGCGCCTGGTTCGCACGGACCTTCCCGCAGGCTTGGGATCGCTGGGAGAGCGCCTTGCGCGCGGCCGGCGAGCAGCCCGGGGCATGGCTGCCCCTGCCCTTGCACCCCTACCAGGCCGCACGCCAGATCCCGCAGCAGTTCGCGTCCGACATCGCGCGGGGAGACCTGTTGCTGCTGCAGGAAGCCGCTATCGCCGCGACGCCCACCATGTCGTTCCGGACCGTCGTTCCCGAAGGCTCGCCGGCGCTGCCGCACATGAAGCTGCCGGTATCGCTGCGCCTGACCAGCGTGCAGCGCACCGTGTCGCCCAAGTCCGCCGTCATGGGTCCGCGCCTGACCCGGCTGCTGCGCACGATGGTCGACCTCGAAGCCGGCTTCGGCGGCGTGCTCGACATCGTGCCCGAGGAGGTCGGGCTGCATTACCTCGACCCGGACGGCGACGACGACCGCGCGCGCCACCTGGCCATCCTGTACCGCGGCAATCCCATGGCCAGGGCGACACCGGCGCTGTTCCCGGTACCGGTCGGCAGCCTGTTCGCCGATTCGCCGTTCAGCGGCCGGCCGCTGGCCACCGAGCTGGTGGCGCTGGCGTACGGCGACAGCGCCGAGGGTGCGGTCGATTTCTTCCGGCGCTATGCCGCGACCGTCCTGGGCGCCACGCTCTCGTCCTATCTGCTGTACGGGATCGCCTTCGAAGCCCACCAGCAGAACAGCTTCATCATGGTGAACGAGCGCTACGAACCCGCACAGCTGCTGGCGCGCGACTTCGGCGACCTGCGCGTGCACGGCCCGACCCTGCGCGCCGCCGGCCTGCCGCTCGACGTCTACCGCCCCGGCCATACCGTGTACGAGGACGAGGAACCGGTGCGCGACAAGCTGCTGCATGCGGTCCTGCTCTGCCATGTCGTTGAACTGGCGCTGCTGCTGTCGCGCACCTACCGGCATCCGCAGGCCCGCTTCTGGGACGTGCTGCGGCAGGAAGTGGAACAGGCCTTCGAGCGCCTGCGCGGGCGCGCCGATCCATCGCGCTGGCTGGCCGAACGCCGCGCGCTTCTCGAAGAAGATTGGCCGGCCAAGTCCTTCCTGCGCATGCGCCTGAGCGATACCTCGGACGATGTCCACGGCGCCATGCCGAATCCGTTCAAGGCGGCGCAATGAGGGCAGCGCTCCGCTGGCTGTTCGCGATCCAGCTGGTCTCGATGGGGGCGATGGAGATGAGCGGGCCGTTCTGGCCGCTGCATTTCCGCTCGCTCGGCACGCTGTCGCCCCAGTCGCTGGCGTGGGCCAGCGGCATCGCCTACGCCGGGCCGATGGTGATGGCGATGTGTTTCACGCCCTGGTGGGGCCGGCTCGGGGACCGCGTCGGACACAAGCCGATGGTCCTGCGCGCCCTGCTCGCGCTGGCGGCGACGCAGTGCTGGATCGCGCTGGCCGACAGCGTGGCGCTCATTTTGTGCATCCGCCTCGTCCAGGGGGCGCTGGCTGGTTTCATCGCGGCGGCCCAGGCGTATGGAAGCACGCTCGTGCCGAACGAGGAGCGCGCCGGCCTGATGACGCGCCTGCAGGTGGCGACGGCGATCGGCTCGGTCGCCGGGCCGGTGATCGGGGGCTGGCTGTTCGATGTGCGGGGCTTCCGCGCCGTGAACCTGGCGGCCGCCCTCGTCTGCCTGGCCTGCGCGGCGGCGGCGGCGTTCGTGCTGCCGGCCGGGTCCCGGCCTCTAGTGAAGCCTGCTGCCGGCAAGGCATCCCGGACCCCGGGCCTGCGCGGCGTGATGGGCGGGCTGTTGTCGGGCATCGTATTGGTGCAGGCCGGGAAGATGATGCCGCAGAGCTTCTTCGGGCTGTATGCGGACGACGTGCTGCATCTGTCCAGGCAGGCGACCGGCTGGTGCTACGGCGCGACGGCGCTGGGGCTGTGCCTTGCCGCGCCGTTCTGGGGGAAGCGCTTCGACAGGCTGGGCCGTGGGCAGGTGCTCAGGCAGGTGGAGTGGATCTGCTGGGCGTGCGTGGGGATCGTGGCGCTGCAGGCGCTGGCGCGCGGCCTCGAGCTGGTGCTGCTGGCGCGCTTGTCGTGGGGGATCTGCCTGGCGGCGCTGCTGCCGGTGTTCTATGGCCTGCTGTCGCGGGAGGCGGCCGGTGGCGAACAGGGGCTGGTGCTGGGGGCGGGGAACAGCGCGGCGAAGGCTGGGGCGCTGGTTGGCGCCGGGCTTGGCGGGATGTTGCTGGCCTGGGTGCCGGTGGAGCACATGTTCTGGCCGGTGGCAGGCGTGTACGGCGTGTCCGCGATCGGCATACGCCTTATCCGCCACCAACCCGTCGTCCCCGCGCAGGCGGGAACGACGGGTTGAGGGAGCGGGCCGGCAGAGGCGCTATCAGTGCGCCTCTTCCCAGTTCTTGCCCACGCCCGTTTCCGCGACCAAGGGCACCTTCAGCTCGGCCACGCCCGCCATCAGCTCCGGCAGCTTGACGCGCACCAGCTCCAGCTCGGCTTCCGGCACTTCGAGCACCAGTTCGTCGTGCACCTGCATGATCATGCGGGTCGCCAGCTTTTCGGTCTCGATCCAGCCCTGCACCGCGATCATGGCCAGCTTGATCAGGTCCGCCGCCGTGCCCTGCATCGGCGCATTGATCGCCGCACGCTCGGCGCCGGCGCGGCGCGGGCCGTTCGGCGAATTGATCTCCGGGAGCCACAGGCGGCGGCCGAACACGGTCTCGACGTAGCCGCGCGCCTTGGCCTGCAGGCGGGTCTCGTCCATGTACTGCTTCACGCCCGAGAAGCGCGCGAAGTAGCGGTCGATGTAGCTGGCCGCCGCGCCGCGCTCGATGCCCAGGTTCTGGGCCAGGCCGAAGGCGCTCATGCCGTAGATCAGGCCGAAGTTGATGACCTTGGCGTAGCGGCGCTGCTCGCTCTGCACTTCCCCGGCCGCCACGCCGAAGATCTCGGCCGCCGTGGCGCGGTGGATGTCCTCGCCCTCCGCGAAGGCTTTCAGCATCGCCGCGTCGCCCGAGATGTGCGCCATGATGCGCAGCTCGATCTGCGAGTAGTCGGCGGACACGATCACGCTGCCCGGCGGCGCCACGAAGGCTTCGCGAATGCGGCGCCCTTCCGCGGTCCTCACCGGGATGTTCTGCAGGTTCGGCTCGTTCGAGGAAAGGCGGCCGGTGATGGCCACCGCCTGCGCGTAGTTGGTGTGCACGCGGCCGGTCTTCTGGTTCACCATCTTCGGCAGCTTGTCGGTATAGGTCGACTTCAGCTTGGACATGCCGCGGTGTTCCAGCAGGATCTTCGGCAGCGGGTAGTCCTCGGCCAGCTTCTGCAGCACTTCCTCGTCGGTCGAAGGCGCGCCGGTGGCGGTCTTCTTGATGACGGGAAGGCCGAGTTTCACGAAGAAGATCTCGCCGATCTGCTTGGGCGAGCCGAGGTTGAACGGGCCGCCGGCCAGCTCGTAGGCCTGCTGCTCCAGCTCCTGCAGGCGCTTGCCCAGTTCGGACGACTGCACCTCGAGCAGTGCGCTGTCGATCAGCACGCCGTTGCGCTCGATCTTCTGCAGCACTTCCATGGTCGGCATCTCGATCTCGCGGTAGATGCGGGCGAGGCCGGCGTCGCTCTCGACATGGGGCAGCATGGTCTGGTGCAGGCGCAGCGTGATGTCCGAGTCCTCGCCCGCGTATTCGGTGGCGCGGCCCAGCTCGACCTGGTCGAAACAGATCATGTTGGCGCCCTTGCCGCACACGTCGACGAAGGGAATCGTGGTGTAGCCCAGGTGGCGCATGGCCATGGTGTCCATGTCGTGCGGCTTGTGCGACTCGAACACGTAGGACTGCAGCAGGGTGTCGTGCACGATCCCCTTCAGCTTGACGCCGTGGTTCTCGAAGATGTGCATGTCGTACTTCAGGTTCTGGCCGAGCTTGGGCTTGGCCGGATTCTCCAGCCAGGGGCGCATGCGCTCCAGCACGTGCTCGCGCGAGAGCTGGTCCGGGGCGCCGGCGTAGCGGTGCGCCACCGGGATGTAGGCGCCCTTGCCCGCCTCCACCGACAGCGAGATGCCGACCATCTCGGCCGTCATCGGGTCGAGCGAGGTGGTCTCGGTGTCGACCGAGGTCAGCTCGGCCGCGTCGATCAGGGCCAGCCACTTGTCCAGCTGTCCGTCGGTGAGCACGGTCTCGTACTCGCCCTTGATGATGGCCATGCCCGGCAGGTGGCCGCTGGCTCCCTCCGGAGAATTGAGTGCTGCGCCGCCGGGGCCGGCGCCGCGGGCCGGGGCGACCGCGCCGTCCGCACGTCCGCCGCCGCCCAGTTCGCGCAGCATGGTCTTGAAGCCGTAGCGCTGGAAGAACTCGCGCAGGGCCTCGGCGTCTTCGGGACGGCCGACCAGGGTTTCCTCGAACGAGACCACGTGCCCGGCCAGGTCGCAGTCGGTCTTCACGGTGATCAGCTCGCGGCCCTTCGGCAGCCATTCGAGGGCCGCGCGCAGGTTCTCGCCGACCGCGCCGGTGATGCTGTGGGCGTTCTCGACCACGCCGTCGAGCGAACCGTGCAGGGTCAGCCACTTGACCGCGGTCTTGGGACCGCACTTGTTCACGCCCGGGACGTTGTCGACGGTGTCGCCGATCAGGGTCAGGTAATCGATGATGCGGTTCGGCGGCACGCCGAACTTGGCGATCACGCCGGCCTCGTCGAGCTTGTCGTTGGTCATGGTGTTGATCAGCATGACCTTGTCGTTGACCAGCTGGGCCAGGTCCTTGTCGCCGGTCGAGATCACGGTGTTCATGCCGCGCGCGTAAGCCTGCACGGCCAGGGTGCCGATCACGTCGTCCGCTTCCACGCCCTCGACCATCAGGATCGGCCAGCCCATGTGGCGCACCACCTCGTGGATCGGCTCGATCTGCTTGCCCAGGTCTTCCGGCATCGAGGCGCGGGTGGCCTTGTATTCCGGGTAGAGGTCGTCGCGGAAGGTCTTGCCCTTGGCGTCGAACACGCAGGCGATGTAGGCCGCCGGGAAGTCGGCGCGCAGGCGGCGCAGCATGTTGACCATGCCGTGCATGGCGCCGGTGGGGAAGCCTTCCGGGCTGCGCAGGTCGGGCAGCGCGTGATAGGCGCGATAGAGATAACTGGAACCGTCAACGAGCAGCAGGGTATTGTCCATAGGGCGAAAATCTGGGTGGGGCGAAAGGCGCTCAACGCGGCGCGCCGGGTGTCCGGCATTATCGCAGAATCGGGTTGGAGGAAGCACAACTTCCCCGTGGGGAACTTTGCTCCTATATAGGGGCTTTCATACAGTTTTCACAGGGAAGCGACGCTGTTTGTTAAAATGGACTAAACGACACAAGGTGACCATCATGCTGCGCACATCTTCCCGCTCCGCCCTCCTGACGCTGTGCCTGCTCGCCTCCGGCTTTGCCGCAGCCCAGCAGCAACCGCAGCCACAGCAGCCGCCGAGCCAGGAACCGCCGAAACTCGACCGCATCGAGCCGGGCAGCGACGTGCCGGCCACCACCATTCCGCCGAAAGAGCGTACCCGCATCACGGAGAAGAAGCAGAATGGCCAGGTCACCGAAGTGGAAGTGCAAAGCGGTCCCAGCCGCTACATCATGAAGCCCAACGTTCCAGCAGGCAACGCCCAACCGGGCGACGCCCAGAGCAGTGCAATCCGTGCCCCACAATGGCAGGTGATGGAGTTCGATTTTGGCAATCCCAAGAAGCAGGGTGCGACCGAGCAGCCGGTAGCCCCGGCCCCGGCCAAGCCCGGCGCGCAGGCCCGCGCGGAAGCGCCGCCGCCGCCCCCGCTCGAACAAGCCGAGAAAAAATAACCCTGTGCGGCCGCACGGCGGCCGCCAGCATCACTCACCTGACTTTTCGCTAGCACATGGCAGTTTTCACCGCGGTCTCGCTGGATGACCTTACCCAGTGGATCAAGCAGTTCCCCCTCGGCCAGGCCCTCCGGCTCGAAGGCATTTCCTCCGGCATCGACAACAGCAACTTTTTCCTGACGACCGAGCGGGGAGAATATGTATTGACGATCTTCGAGAACCTCCGTTTCGAGCAGCTTCCCTTCTACGTGCAGCTGATGCGCCACCTTGCCGAGCGCGGCATTCCGGTGCCGGCGCCCGTCCCCAACCAGGACGGCGAGCTGGTGGTGGCCCTGCACGGCAAGCCGGCCATCATTGTCAGCCGCCTGAGCGGCGCTTCGCAGCTCGATCCGCAGCCGGTGCATTGCGCCGAAGTGGGCCGCATGCTGGCGCGCATGCACCTGGCGGCGCAGGACTTCGCGCTGCAGCAGCCCAACCTGCGCGGCCTGGACTGGGTGAGCGCCACCGCGCCGCAGGTCATGCCTTATTTGAGCGAGCCCGAGGCCACGCTGCTGCGCGACGAAGTCGCCTACCAGGCCGCCTTCGCCGCCGGCGCCACCTATGGCCGCCTGGCGCGCGGCCCGGTGCACGCCGACCTGTTCCGCAACAACGTCATGTTCGAAGGCGAGCGCCTGACCGGCTGCTTCGATTTCTATTTCGCCGGCTGCGACACCTGGCTGTTCGACGTGGCCGTCACCGTCAACGACTGGTGCGTGGACCTGGCCACGGGCGTGCTGGACGCGGCGCGCGTGCGCGCCCTGCAGGATGCCTACCATGCCGTACGGCCCTTCACGCCCGAGGAACAAGCCGCCTGGCAGCCCATGCTGCGATCCGGCGCCTTGCGGTTCTGGCTGTCGCGCCTGTACGATCTGCATATTCCGCGTGCGGCGGAGCTGCTGACGCCGCACGACCCCACCCATTTTGAACGCATCCTGCGCGAGCGCATCGCCTGCCCCGCGCCTGAACTGCCTACATGAACAATCTGCCTGCACTTACCGGCTGGACCTGGCTCAAGCAAGGCGCCGGCCTGTTCCGTCAACAGCCCGCCGCGCTGACCACCCTGCTGTTCGCGAACATCCTGATCAGCATCGGCATCAGCGCCATCCCGATCCTCGGGCCCCTGGTCGTTTCGGTCCTGATTCCGTCGTTCTCGATGGCGTTCATGCAGGCCTGCCTGATGATCGAGAACGGCCAGCGCGTCACGCCCGGCGTGCTGCTGACGGGCTTCCGCAAGCCGGCATTCGCGGCGCTGTGCAAGATCGGCCTGGTCTACCTGGGCATCGGCGTCGTCCAGCTGATCCTGATGTGGCTGACGATCGATCAGGAAACGGTGCAGGAGATGGCGCGCCAGAGCCGCGAGGGCGGCCAGCCGGGGTCCTTGCCGGGTTCCGCGATGCTGGCGCTGTTCGTGATCGTCATGCTCAACCTGGCGGGCATGATGGCGATGTGTTTCGCCGGGCCGCTCACCTACTGGCAGAAGATGCCGCCGGGGAAAGCGGCGTTCTACAGCTTCTTCGCCGTCCTGCGCAGCGCGCGCGTGTTCATCGTGCTGCTGCTCGCGTGGTTCGGGATCTTCCTGGGGATCAGCGTGGTGCTGTCCATCCTGCTGGGTGGGAGCAACATTACGCGCGTGCTGCTGATGTGGCTGATCTTCCTGTTCGTGCTGTTGCTGCAGTGCGCGATGTATGCGGCGTATCGGGAAATTTTCGGGAAGCCGCAGGTGCAGGATGTGGCGGCGAAGGTAGATTTGACGAAATAGACGTCGCATCACCATCCCTTAAATTTCAGCCCCAAGCCTGAAAACCGTCATCCCCGCGAAGGCGCACTGCTGTCCGGAATAATAGTGTTGGGTTCTCATAGTCCAGGCTCCCACAA